>CAVEPP010000043.1:0-9803 GCA_963617605.1 Alloprevotella sp.
TCGCGCTACGTATTTGTTGATATGAGCCGTCCGCCCTGCTGCAATGCCATTAGGAATTAAAAATGGCTATTATGAGCGAGGGGGCTTTTTTGTTGTCAGCGTACAAAGGTACGCCTTTTGCTCCGCGGTGACACGATAGCTTTCTATGGCCTTGCGGATTGTCTTGTTGTGCGTCCAGGAGTCGAGACGGCGCTGCTCGATGTATAAAATCGCCGCTTCGTACTGCTTGGCGAGCGCCGTAGCAAAATACCAGGCGATCATCATGTTTACATAATATTCGTTACTTTTGATTATGGAAACTTTTTCAAGGTATTCCGGGCGGAAATCGGCGTCAAGATAGTGCGTCATGAGCATTTCAATGCCAAAGCGGATCGTATACGTCTCCCCGCTTTGCATCCAGCGGCGGCACTCGTCCGGCAGCGTGGCCGGGCGCTTTTTGAATGCCTTGGGGCGCAGCGCGTCGCAGGTCGCCCAGTTGTCCACATACGGAAGAAAGGCATCCAGCTTCGCGACGGCCGCAGCATAGTCCTTTTCCTCGTTCAGGAGCAGCGCGTGGAGGTTGTTCTCGTCCAGATACCGGTGCGGCAGGTCGGCGAGAAAAAGACCAATGTCCGGCTCCTTGCAAAGCTCTCTGGCAAGCGAGCGGCAGTCCGGCATGCGCACGCCGAGAACGGTCTCCGGCGGAAGCGTCGGGACGAGCTTTGCCATAAAGGGCGCGTTTTTCTCATCGCGCAGCGCGAGGAGGCGGGCTCGTACCGCCTGCGGCGCGCCGCTCACCGCGTTACGTTCTCCGTGCGCCAGACCTCACCGGTCTCCACATCCTTCCAGGTGAAAACGCCGTTTTCAAAGAGCATGTAGCTGTGGCGGCTGTTCTCCTTCGGGATGGACACCGATCCTGGGTTTACATAATAATTTTTATTCTTCTGCTCAAACGCCGGGACGTGGGTATGTCCATAGAGCACGATGTCGCCGGAGGCGACGGCCTTGGACGCTTCGTCGAGATGGTGGCCGTGCGTGAGATACAGAGTGTACCCGTCCGCGAACACGGCGGCGAAGTCTGCGAGCACGGGGAAATGCAGCACCATCTGATCCACTTCCCCATCGCAGTTGCCGCGGATGCAGAGCGGTGCTTTCTCGAGCGCGTTGAGCATGGCGGCGCACCGCTTTGTGTCGTAGTCACGCGGGAGGGCGTTGCGCGGGCCGTGATAGAGAATGTCGCCGAGCAGCACGAGCTTTTCGGGCTTTTCTTCGGAAAGGCGGTGCAGCAGCGCCTCCGTATAGTACGCCGAGCCGTGCAGGTCGGACGCGATCATGAGTTTCATGTTGTGATTTCTCCTTTACATTTCGCCGAAGGCGTCAAAGAGGCTCACCTGCCGGGTCTCCGGCAGGTCACCGAGCGCGCCGAGCTTGCGCAGCATGTCCAGGTGAGCGGTACTCACCTTGGGGCAGGCGTCGGAAATATCGTCGATGGAAACGAACTTCGCGCCGGAATCCTGCGCGCGCTTGAGATCCTCCGCCGCCGAGCCGCCGAGACCGGAGATGGCCACGAACGGCGGGCGCAGGCAGCCGTCCTCGATGAGGAATTTGTAGGAATCGGATTTGTAAATATCGATGGGCGCAAAGGTAAAGCCGCGCCGGTAGAATTCGTACACCGCTTCGAGCGTGGTGAGGAGGTCTTCCTCCTTCGCCGTCGCGTTCGGGTTGCGGCGGATGGCGTTGATCTTCGCAAGGCACTTGTCAATGCCCTGCAGCATGCTCTCAGCGTCAAAGCCGTCCTTCTGGCTGCGGCGGTAGAAATACGCGCTGTAGTACGCGAGCGGCTCATGCACCTTGAACCACGCGATACGGAACGCCATCGTGACATACGCAACTGCGTGAGCCTTCGGGAACAGGTACTGGATCTTCCGGCAGGACTCGATCCACCACTCCGGCACGCCGAGCTGCTGCATCTCTTCCACGATGCCGTCCGGCCACGGCTTGCCCTTATGGATCGCGCCCTTACGGACGGCCTCCATGAATTTGAACGCGCGCTTCGGCTCCATGCCCATGTCGATCAGGTAAAGCATGATGTCGTCTCGGCAGCCGACGCATTTGTCGGTCGGCGCGATGCCGTTGACAACGATGTCGTGGATGTTGCCCGCCCACACGTCCGTGCCGTGGGAGAAGCCGGAAAGGCGGACGAGCGTGGCAAACTCGTGCGGCTGCGTGTCCACGAGCATCTGGCGTGTAAACGCCGTGCCGAACTCCGGCACGCCGATCGTGCCAGTGTGGCCGACGATTGGGTCGCCGTCCGGGATGCCGAGCGGCTCCGGGGAGGTGAAGATGCGCATGGTCTCCGGATCGTCGAGCGGAATTTCCCGGGCGTTGACGCCGGTGGCGTCCTCGAGCATGCGGATCATCGTCGGGTCATCGTGGCCGAGCTCGTCGAGCTTCAGGAGGTTTGCCTCCATGCTGTGGTATTCAAAGTGCGTCGTGATGATGCCGCCGGTCGCGTCGTCCGCCGGGTGCTGCACAGGGCAGAAGTCCGTGACATCCTTATCCTGTGGGATGATGACAAGGCCGCCGGGGTGCTGGCCGGTCGTGCGCTTTACGCCGACGCAGCCCGCCGCGAGGCGGTTTTCCTCCGCCTTGGAGACGGTCATGCCGCGCTCTTCGAGGTACTTTTTCACATAGCCGTAGGCGGTCTTTTCCGCAAGCGTGCCGATCGTACCGGCGCGGAACACGTGGTCGCGGCCGAAAAGCTCTTCGGTGTATTTGTGGGCGTTCGCCTGGTATTCGCCGGAGAAGTTCAGATCGATATCAGGGACTTTGTCGCCGCCGAAACCGAGGAACGTTTCAAACGGGATATCAAAACCGTCCTTGGCGAGCTTTGCGCCGCACACGGGGCAGGTACGGTCCGGCATGTCCGCGCCGCAGCCGTACTTATCGCCGTTCGGCGTGTACACATTTTCAAAGTCCGTAAATTTGCATTTCGGGCAGCGGTAGTGCGGCGGAAGGGAGTTGACCTCCGTGATGCCGGACATGTACGCCACCATGGAGGAGCCGACGCTTCCCCGGCTGCCGACAAGGTAGCCGTGTTCGAGCGAGTTCTGCACGAGCTTCTGCGCGGACATGTAAATGACCTCGTAGTGACGGCCGAGAATAGCGTCCAACTCTTCCTTGATGCGCGTCGTAACGAGCTCGGGCGGGTTTTCGCCGTAAAGCTCGTGGGTCTTGTCCCACACCATGCGCTCCAGATCCTCCGCTGCGTGCGGAATGGACGGCGGGAACAGGTCCTTCGGCAGCAGTTCAAAGCTCTCCACGCTGTCGGCAATGGCGTTCGGTGCGGTGACAACGACGTCGCGGCAGTCCGCCTCGCCGAGATACGAGAACTCCTTGAGCATTTCGTCGGTCGTTTTGAAATAGAGCGGCAGGGGCTTGTCCGCGTCCGGGAACTTGCGCGACGCCATAAGGATATGGCGGTAAATCTCATCCTCCGGTTCGAGGAAATGCACGTCGCCGGTCGCAACGACGAGCTTTCCGAGCCGGCGGCCCAGCGCGAGGACGCGGCGGTTGAATTCGCGCAGGTCCTCTTCATCGCGCGCCTTGCCGTCGTTGATGAGGAAGTGGTTGTTGCAGAGCGGCTGAATTTCAAAATAATCGTAGAACGCCGCGAGCCGGTCGAGCTCGGCGTCACTCCGGCTGCGCACGACGGCGTCGAAGATTTCGCCCGCCTCGCACGCCGAGCCGATGAGAATGCCCTCGCGGTACTGCCTCAAAAGGCTCTTCGGGATAATAGGGCTTTTCTTGAAGTGCTCCAGATGCGATTTGGAAATGAGCTCGTAGAGATTTTTGAGTCCCACCTTGTTCTGCACGAGCAGCGTGATGTGGCGCGGGCGGCGAGCATCGTTTTTGCGCAGCTCGGCAACAAGCGTCCCGACGTCCGAGAGCGTTTTCGCGCCCTTATCCGCAAGCCGCGGGCGGAGCGTTGTGAAAATGCGCGCGCACACGGCGGCGTCGTCGCTCGCACGATGGTGGTTGAAGTCCGGCAGGCCCAGCGCGTTGGAGATGATATCGAGCTTGAATTTTTTGAGCTGCTTCATCAGTGCCTGCGCGATGGGGAGCGTATCGATGTACACGGGGTCAAAGGCAAGACCGCTGCGCTTTGCCGCGGCGGTGATGAAGCCGATATCAAAGGCGGCGTTGTGCGCTACAAGCGGGAGATCGCCAACGAAGTTTAGAAACGCGCGCACGGCCTCCGCCTCGCCCGGCGCACCGTACACATCCCGGTCGGTGATGCCGGTGAGCTGCACGATCTCCGGCGGGATGGGCATGCCGGGATCGACGAACGTCTGAAAGCTCTTCGTCACGACGCCATTTTCCATGCGCACCGCGCCGATCTCGGTGATGCGGTGGATGTGGCTGTCCAGACCGGTCGTTTCAATGTCGAAGCCGACAAAATCGGTATCGAGCGGGAGATCGCTCTCCCCGTGGACGGCGAGAAGGTCGTCCACGTCGTTTACATAATACCCCTCCACGCCGTAAATGACCTTGATGCCGCACTTGGCGCCCGCGTGCCAGAATTCCGGGAACGCCTGCGCTACGCCGTGGTCGGTCACGGCGATGGCGCGGTGGCCCCAGCGGGCCGCCGTTTTCACCGCGGCGGTCGGGTCGGTGAGCGCGTCGAGCGTGGAGTAGCGCGTATGAAGATGGAGCTCCACGCGCTTGTCCCCTTCGGCGGTATCCTGCCGCTGCGGGGCCGTTTCCTTAGCGATGGCGGCGACATCGATCGCCATGTCGTTATCGTAGCGGTTGAAGATCACGTCGCCGCGCACCGTGAGATAGTCGCCGACGCGGATCTTATCGAGGATCGACTGATCGTCGCCCTGGCGGATGTACTTGGAAACGTGGATGCTGCCGGTATAGTCGGTCATATCAAAGCTCAGCACCGCAGCGTTTGTTTTTTGAATTTTCCGGCTGTCCACGGCAAAGACCTTGCCCGTCACGCTCACCGTGCCGGATTGCAGCGTCAGCTCGGAGATATCCGTTCTGTGGTTGTCCTTCGGCAGCTTGCCGAAGAGGACGTCGCCGCTCTCCGCCTTTTTCGGCGCGGCCTTCGTCTCTTTTTTCGGCGGTATGCCGTTTGCTTTCTGCTGGGGCGCAGCCTTTTTCTCCGCCGGGGCAGCGGGCATGTTCCCGCTGATCTTCACGCGCGTAAACCCGTATTCCGCCGCGATGCGCCATTCGAGCATCGCAATATCCGCGCTTGTACCGGGCGCGGCGAACGTGACGGCAATATCCATCGTTCGCTTTTCGCGCGAGACAAGGACATTCTGCACCTTCGCCAATTCCAACCCGCCGCACTTGTCCCGGAGGGAGGCGCAGCAGCCGAACATATCCAGAAATTTTACTTCCTGTGCCATGAATTATGTGTTCTCTCTTTCAATAAGTTCCACGAGCGCGTCCGCGAGCCTGTCCGACGCTACGCGCGCCACCGGCTCGCCGTGCTTGAAGATGACGCCCTCGCTCTTGCCGCCGGCGATGCCGTAATCGGCATGGGACGCCTCGCCCGGGCCGTTCACGACGCAGCCCATCACGGCGACCGTGATGTTCCACGGCTTATCGCGCAGCCGCGCCTCGACCGCCTTGGCCGTGCCGATGAGGTCGTATTCCGTCCGCCCGCACGAGGGGCAGGAAACGAACTGCACGCCGGACCGCAGCCCCAGCGCGCGCAGAAGCTCTCCGCCCGCGTGCGCCTCTTCCTCGGGCGCGTCGGTGAGAGAAATGCGGATCGTATCGCCGATGCCGTCGAGCAGCAAAGAGCCGATGCCCGCGGCGGATTTCAAAATGCCGCGTTCCTTCGTCCCGGCCTCCGTTACGCCGATGTGCAGCGGGTAATCGCACAGCGTGGAGAGCAGGCGGTTGGCCTCCACCGTCATGGCGACGTCGCTCGCCTTGACGCTGATGCAGATATCCTCAAAGCCGCAGTCCTCAAGGAGCTTCACATGGCCGAGCGCGCCCTCGCAGAGGGATTTCGCGCACAGACCGTATTTTGCAAGCAGGCCCTTCTCCACCGAGCCGGAATTCACGCCGACGCGGATGGGAACGCCATGGTCGCGGCAGGCATCTGCCACCATGCGCACCCGCTCCGGGGAGCCGATGTTGCCGGGGTTGATGCGGATCTTATCAAATCCCGCCTCCACCGCGGCGAGAGCAAGCCGGTAATCGAAATGGATGTCCGCCACGAGCGGCAGATCGGTGCCGCGCCGGATCTCCGGCAGAGCGCGCGCGGCGAGCTGATTGGGTACCGCGAGACGCACGATCTCGCAGCCCGCGGCTTCGAGCCGCCGGAGCTGCGCGAGCGTGGCGGCAACATCGTCTGTGTGCGTGTTCGTCATCGACTGCACGGGAATGGGATTCCCTCCACCGATGGGCACGCCGCGGACATGGATGGTTTTTGTGATTTTTCTGTTCATCGGCGAATGATCCTCACAATATCGTTGTACATCAAAAGCACCATCAGTCCGAGCAGAAGCAGCAGGCCGATGTAGTGGATATAGCCCTCAATGCGCGGGTCGGGCTTTTTTCCGGTGATCTTCTCAAAGAGCGCGCTCAGAAGCAGCGTCAGGATATGGCCGCCGTCCAGCGCCGGAAGCGGCAGAAGATTCATCACCGCAAGATTCACGGCAATGAACGCCACGAGGAACACGACGTTTGCAATGCCCTCGGACGTAGACTGGGCGCTCTGCCCCGTCTCGTTGATGATGTCCACCATGCCGACAACGCCCGTCATATCTGACATGGACGCCTGCCCGGTGAAGAGCTGCACGAGTCCTGTGCGCACCATGCGCACGAAGTCCAGGCAGTTATAGAAGGAGTATTTCAGCACATTTCCTACCGTGGGCGCGGCGATCGTGAAGTTGACGCCGTATTTTTTCACGGTCTGCCCGTTGACCTCGTAGTCCACAGGCACCATGTGGTAGTTATCCAATTCGATCCGCTTTCCGTCGCGGATGATGACGAGGTCGAGATCGCCGTCCTCGTCGGCGGAGGCGTACTGGATGAAGTTGCCGGTGAAGAAAATCCGCTCGCCGTTCACGCGGCGGATCTCGTCGCCGGCCTGCAGCGTGCCCTCATACGGACAGCCGTCGGCAAAGCCGGCGATCACAGGACTATTAAAGCCGCCCGCGCCGGCATAGAGGATGGTCACGAGCACGAGACCGAGAAGAAAGTTCATCGCTGCGCCCGCAACAAGGATGAGCAGGCGGTGCCACACGCTCTGGTTATTGAACGCTCTCGGATCGTCCGAGGCTTCCTCCTCCCCCTCCATGGCGCAGAAGCCGCCGATGGGGAAGGCGCGGAGAGAGTAGACCGTTTCGCCCTTCTGCTTATGCAGGAGCTGCGGCCCCATGCCCATGGAAAACTCCGTCACCTTCACGCCGCACGCCTTTGCCACGAGGAAGTGACCCAGCTCGTGGACAAATATCAGAATACCAAATGCGAGAATTGCAAGAACAATGTACATACTCAGCCGATCTCCCTGCGGACAAGCTCACGCGCTTCCGCATCCGATGCCAGAATTTCTTCAAGCGTTGGCTGCGCGATAAATTCCGCGCGCTCCACCGCCGAAGCCACCAGACGGTAGATATCATTATACCCGATCCGGTGTCCCAAAAACGCCCCTACCGCGATCTCGTTGGCCGCCGACATGACGCACGGCGCCGTGCCGCGAGCTCTCGCGCACTCCATGGCAAGCCGGAGGCACGGCAGCTTCTCCAGATCGGGATCTTCAAAATGCATGGAGCCGAGCGTAGCGAAATCCATCGGCTTTGCCGCGGATTCGCGCCGCTCGGGGTACGTGAGCGCATACTGGATGGGAAGCCCCATATCCGGCACGCCGAGCTGCGCGATGACCGTGCCGTCGAGCAGCTCCACCATGGAGTGAATGGCGCTCTCCGGATGAATGATAACTTTGATCTGATCGGGCGTCACGGCGAAAAGGTGCATGGCCTCGATGAATTCCAGGCCCTTGTTCATCATCGTGGCGCTGTCGATGCTGATCTTCGCGCCCATGCTCCAGTTCGGATGGCGCACGGCGCGCTCGGGTGTTACGTCTTTCGTCTCGTCGAGCGTCCAGCCGCGGAACGGTCCGCCGGAGCCGGTGAGCAGGATGCGCCGGAGCTCGCTCTTATCGCGCCCCGCCATGGACTGAAAGATCGCCGAGTGCTCGGAATCGACCGGGAGGATCTCCGCGCCGCAGCGCGCCGCCTCCGCCATGACGATCTCGCCTGCGCACACGAGCGTTTCCTTGTTTGCAAGCGCGATGCGGCGTTTTTGATGAATGGCGGCGAGCGTCGGGCGAAGGCCCACGCTGCCAGAAATGCCGGTCACGACGCAGTCCGCCCCTTCGACCGCGGCGGCGGCGATAAGGGATTCCTCCCCTTCGCCGATCTCGATATCCGTGTCCGAAAGGCGCCCCCGGAGCTCCTTTGCCGCGGCGGGGTCCATAACGGAGATATACTTCGGATGGAACTGCCGCGCCTGCTCTTCGAGCCGGTCCACGTCCCGCCGCGCCGCGAGCGCGAGCACGGGAATACCAAGACGGCCGGCTGCCTGAGCAGTCTGCCGTCCGATGGAGCCGGTGGAACCTAAAATGGAAATTGCTTTAACCATAAAATGATCCGTCCTTATGCCGAAATCGCGGGCAGGAGCAGCATCCACAGCTCCGTGAGCGGCGCGAGATAGTACATACTGTCAAACCGGTCGAGCATGCCGCCGTGACCGGGGAGGATATTGCCGTAATCCTTGATGCCGTACTGTCGCTTGAACGCCGAGAACGTCAGATCGCCGAGCTGCGCCACAACGCTGCCAACAAGCCCGAAGGCCGTGAGCGAAATGAGATTCGCGCTCATACCGCACGCGCGGACGATGACGCCGTACAAAAGCGCCACCGCTGCGCCGCACACCGCGCCGCCGATACCGCCGGCGACGGTCTTATGCGGGGAGATGGCCGGGGCGAGCGGCTTTTTCCCGAATGCGCGGCCGCAGAAGTACGCGCCCGCGTCGCTCCCGAAGGCGACAACGAACGGCAGAAACGCGCGCACGCGCCCGACAAGCCCGTCGTGCGCAATGCGCACGAGCGTGGAATTGCCCCGCAGCAGCTCCGGAATGGAGATCGTCGTTTCAAACTGCGCGATGCGAAGGAGCGTAGAGAGCATCATCGGCAGCACGCCGCCCGCAAGCATCGAAATGGCGACCATTTCCATGCTGATCTTGCGCGGCGTGGAAAAGCACGCCATCATCTCGCACGAGAGTACGAAGAAGAGGAAAAGCAGAATGATCGCCGCCATGCGCAGATCAAGCCCGCCGAAAAGCGAGATCGCCACGGCGGAGAGGATGGCGGAAACGTACAGCCGCTTCGGTGCCTGCCCGATGGCGCAGCGCATGAGCTCAAACGCCACAAAGCCGCAGATGACGGCAATGATCACGCCGAACAGCCAGATGGGCGCGAAAAACACGCCCACAATGAGAATGGGAATCCCCACAACCGCGGTCAATACTCTTTTTTTCACGCTTTAACTCCCCCGAACCGTCGGTCGCGGTGCCGGTACTCCGCAACGGCTTCGTCAATGTCTTTCTCCGAGAAATCCGGCCAGAGCACATCGGTGAAGTAAAGCTCCGAGTAAACGCTCTCCCACATGAGGAAATTCGATATACGATATTCCCCGCCCGTGCGGATTATGAGATCGGGGTCGGGGATACCGGCGGTGTCGAGATACTCCGCCATCGCCGCTTCGGTGATCGTCTCGCCGGGGTGCTCCGCC
>CAVEPP010000044.1:0-9721 GCA_963617605.1 Alloprevotella sp.
GGAGAGGAACACGAGATCCACCGGGTCATAATCCCGGTAAAGATGCATCGCCTCCGTGACCTTATCGGCAAACGCCTGCAGCCCGGCGGGGCTGACAGCGCCGAGAGGGACCGGATAGTCGGAGATCGCGATGTCCGGGCAGAGCCAGCGGTGGAAATCCGTAACGGCGATGTAGCCCCCGGCGGGCATGGCAACGCCCAGTTTTCCGAGCGTGCCATACACCTTCTTTTCCGATATGTCCGCCATGGGCTTACGCAAAGATCGAAATGCCGGCAATGACCAGAAGCGTGGCCAGCATCGTCAGCACGACGGAGCAGATGAACACATGCTTATAGCTCTTGGAGTAGGAAAGGCCGCCCATGGTGAGAACGAGCACGATGAAGTTGTTCCACGGCATGGAGTCGAAGCCCTCGGAGGACATGGCGACGATGCGGTGGATGACCTCCGGAGAGAAGCCCATGGCCAGAAAGTCCTTGCCGAACAGCTCGAGCGTGGTGGAGATGGCGGCGGTACCGGAGCCGGTCATGAACGCAACGCAGTTCGTGACGGCAAACACCTTGAAGAGGCCGTTCAGCGGAAGGTTCAGCAGCCACTGCTGGAAGCTGGCGAACGCCGGAGTGGCGGCGACGACCTTGGCGACGCCGACGACCATACACACCATGATCACAGGGTTGACGCCGCTGGCCACGCCGTTATTGAGCGTGGTCTTGACGCTTTCATAGTACTTCCAGAAGAGAACGATGCACACGACGCAGGCGATGGCGAGGCCGTAGACGATCGAGAGCTTGATGAGGTTGATGCAGATGAGCGCGACAGCCAGCGGGATGAGCGACATCCATGCCGGGGGGATCTTGCCGGTGGAGAGATCGACGCTTTCGGCGTCAAGGGCATAATATTCGGGCGCGTCCGGGTTGGCGCGGGCTTTTTTCAGAGTGAAGTGTACGTAAACCGCGATCATGGCGAGATAGATCACCGTGCCGATGATGCCGATCACAGGCGCGGCGGTCAGCGTAGTGCCGAGATAGTTGGTGGGAGCGATGTTGTTCGTCTGGATGCCGCCGGGGAAGAACGCGCATCCGGGCACCATCGCGGCATAGGTAACGGCGGGGAAAATGTACCAGGGCACGTTGCCCTTGCGGAAGAGGACCTTTGCCAGAGGCAACAGGACAAAGATGATGACGAAGCCGTTGACGCCGCCGAGCGTGAGCAGGCCGGTGACGACCATGTAGCCGAGCAGGCTGTAGCGCTCGCCGCAGCGATCGGCGATCCAGAGGCCGAGACTGCGGGTAGCGCCGCTGTCCTCCATGAGCTTGGCGAACAGCGCGCCGAGAACTAACATCCAGAAATACGGCGCGCCGAACGAGGCGATGCCCTGTACGAGATACGTATTCCACGTTTCCGCCAGAGAGAAGCCGTTCGTGAGTCCGATCACGGTGCTCGCCAGAAGCGCGGCGAGGATGAGGTTGTACTTTTTCCAGACACAGACGAGAAGGACCGCGAAGCCGAGGAAAATGCCGATAGTTCCTAACATTGTTTTTCTCTCCTTAAAAAAATTTTGGGGGAACTGTTTCGGTGTGTTGAACTGCTTCGGTACGCTGTAAAATCAGTATATCACACTCCTTTTCCGTTTTCATTTTCCTTTTGCTTTTTTCTCATTTTATTTGTATAATCATGACCAAGCGGAGGGATTGGCAAATATGGAAACAAAACAGTCG
This sequence comes from Alloprevotella sp., assembly GCA_963617605.1. Classification (GTDB taxonomy): domain Bacteria; phylum Bacillota; class Clostridia; order Oscillospirales; family Oscillospiraceae; genus Apopatocola. The sequence goes on from CAVEPP010000044.1 coordinate 1,716, forward strand.
ATCAAAAAAAGCATATACGATTCCCTGATAGAGGGGATCATCCACGGCGAATACCGCCCCAACCAGATCCTTACCGAGGCCGGACTGCTGGAAAAGTTTGATTGCAGCCGCGCCCCGATCCGCGAAGCGCTCGCGGCGCTGTGCACCGAGGGGATCATGCGCAATCTTCCGCGGTGCGGCTACGAGGTCGTCCGCATCACCACGGATGATGTGAACCACATGCAGGAGTTCCGGCGGATCATGGAATGTGCTCTTCTCCGGCAGACTGCGCAGACGATCACGCCGTCCCGCCTCGCCGTGCTCCGCCAGATCAACGAAAAGTGCAACACCCCCGGGGAGAGCATGTGGAGCCATTGGGAATATAACGCGCAGTTTCACCTGAAGCTGGCGTCCTACTCACAGAACGACTATGCCGTCCGCATGCTGGAAAAAACGCTCTCCACGCTCAAATGCGCCTACGGCCAGTTCTACTGGGACAAATGGGATCACCTGTACCCGCACGACATGAAATATCACGCGAGTATTCTCCGCGCGCTCGAAGCCGGCGACGGCGAGGAAGCGGCGAGGAACATGGAGCTCGATTTGCAGGATTTCGCGGCTTTTTCGTAACCTCATATGTACCGGAGGCACGCCTCCGGTACTTTTTTATACCGTGCCGCGGTCAAGCATCATGCGGAGGATCACATTGTCGGTCTCGTACATGCCCTCCTTGCCGAGGATCCCGATGCGGCGGATCGTATCCTCGATATTGCCGCTGATGATCCCTTCGCCCGCCTGAAAGGCGCAGCCGCAGCGGCTCATCCCGTCGGCCATGAGTGCAACGCGCACCGCCGCCGCGATCTTGGCCGCGCATGAGGACTTTGCCCCGTCGCACACCATGCCGCTGATCGTGCCGAGCGAGTTTACGATGGTCATGGTGACCTCGTTTTCGTCCCCGCCGCGCAGCCAGGTGATAGCCGCGCCCGCGCCGCTCGCCGCGCAGACAACGCCGCAGAAGGCAGACAGCGCGCCGATATAGCGCTTTACGGAGAGCGACACGAGATTGCTCACGGCAAGAGCGCGGATAAGCCGCTCCTCCTCCACATTGTTCTGCCGCGCATATTCGATCACCGGTACGGAAACGGCAATGCCCTGATTGCCGCTGCCGGAATTGATGACGACCGGCATGGCGCAGCCGCCCATGCGCGCGTCAGACGCCGCCGCGGCAGCCGCGCAAATGCGGGTATGCGCGTCCTCCGGATCGGCCTTCAGCAGGCAGCGGCCGACCTGCGCACCGTAGGGATGGGCAAGTCCCTCGCGGGAAATGGCGGTATTTTTCTCGATCTGGCCGCAGAGGATCTCCCGCAGGGTATCCATATCCTCCTCGGCGGCATAGCCGAGAATGTCGTGCAGATCCAGACAGCTTCGGTCGATCTCGCCGGTATCCTGCGCGGAGGCGTCGAACAGAACCTCGCCGTTTCGGTGGATGCGCGTGATGTTCGTATGATGCAGCCGGATCTCCACAAAAACGGAATCGCTCCCGCGCGCAGCCGTTACGGCGATATACAGCTTCTCCACACCCTCGGCCAGAGAGCAGCGGCAAAAGCCAGAACGCAGGAGAGGATCGATCCGGGCGATCTGCTCTTCCGTCACGTCATCAAGCACCTCCAGCGCGCGGTCTGCGTTGCCGCCGAGCGCGCCGAGGATTGCCGCCACGTCGATGCCGCGGCGCCCGCCGGAGTGCGGGATGGCAACGCCCATCACGTTTTTGATCACGTTGCCCGAGCAGACAAGCGAAAGCTGTTCCGGGAACGCGCCGAGGACGTCTCGTGCCTTTGCCGCAGCGTAAGCCACGGCGATCGGCTCGGTACAGCCCTCCGCCGTGATGAGCTCCGCACGGAGAATGCTCCGGTATTTTTCGTAAATCGCTGCTTTCATAGTAACCCCTGTTGTCGTCTTATCTGTAATCATATCAATAAAATATCACACAGCAGGGCAGCGCGCAACGGGGAAAAGAGAAATCTCTTTATTCCACAATTTCTAAGAAAGAAATTGGACTACAAGCACAAAAGAGAGCCGATGGCGTTTGCCATCGGCTCTCTTTCGGTATTTCGAATGCGAAAAGGCCTCGCAGAGTTTGCGCCCGCAGGTGTAAATAAAGTTCCAATCATTTTTCCCGGCGACATGTGCGTCGGGAAAAGGCATTTCGGCTCGCAAACGTGCGAGCGAAGCGAGTGCACTGCGGCGAGCCGCATCTGCTCAAATGGGAGTCCTGCATAGCAGGACTCCCATTTGGTTTTTAACACCACTCGCGGCTCTGGGGCTTGTTCTTCACCGGCGGGGTGTAGTCCGCGGGGTACTCGGGCGCGGGGAGAGGCTCGGCGGTCTCCGCCTTCTTCTCCGGCGCGGGAGCAGACGTGCGCGGAGCGCGGTTTTCGCGGTTATCCCGCGGACGGCGGCTGCGCTCGCCGCGATTGCCGCGGCGCGGCTCCTCCGCCTCTCCGGCGGGGCGCTCGTAGTTAACAACGACGCGGCGGTTCGGCTCCACGCCGGTGGAGCTGGTGGAAACGCCTTCGTAGTCCTGCAGCGCGGTGTGGATCACGTGGCGCTCGTAGGAGTTCATCGGCTCCAGCGCCATGCTGCGCTTATACTTGATCGCCTTCGCAGCCATCTTGTGGGCAAGGTGAACGAGGGATTCCTCGCGCTTGCTGCGGTAGCCCTCGGCGTCCACGCTGATGTGCATCCGCTTGTCGCTGCCGCGGTTGACGGCATAGTTCACGAGATGCTGGATGGCGTCGAGCGTTTCGCCGCGGCGGCCGATCACGGCACCCATATCGGGGCCGTCGAGCTTGACTTCCAGTCCGCCGCCTTCGCGCGCGGAAATGTCGATCGTGCACTCCACGCCCATGCGGTCGAGCAGGCCGCGCAGGAAGCTCTCCACTTCCTTTTCCTGGCTGCCGGCGGCATATTCGTGCACCGGAGCCTTTTTCGGCTCGCTCTTTTTCACGGGCTCGGGCTTTTTCGCCGGGGTCTTGACCGGTTGGGGCTTTACACTCTTGGGTTCGGGCTGACCGTCATCATAGCTGACGCGGACACGCGCCGGGACGGCGCCGATGCCCAGAAACCCGCTGCGGCCCAGTTCCAGGATCTCATAGGTGATGTCGTCCTCGGTGAGCTTGAGCTGTTCCAGAGCGGCGCGGATGGCGAGCTCCTTTGTTTTGCCGGTGGTCTCTATGGATCGAATCATGTGTGTTTTACTCCTTCTCTTCGGCGGCAGGAGCTTCAGCCGTTTCCTCGACGGTCTCGACCGTCTCCACGGTCTCGACGGCTTCGGCTTCAGCAAGCTGTGCCTTCGCCTCTTCGAGATCGGCCTCACCCGCGGCGGCGGCTTCGGCGGTCTCGGCGGCGGCTTCCGCCTCGGTCACGTCATAGCGGTCCGCCACATAGGCACGGCCGCGGGCAAACCGGCGGGTGCCGACCTGCGAGGCAGGCAGCTCTGCGCCCGGGTTCTTCGCAGCGCGCTCGGCGGCGCGGATCGCGGCAAGACGCTGCTCCTCGGCATTGCGCTCCTGCGCGGCGAGACGCTTCTTGCTCGTATTGGTGTTGACCTGGGTCTTGCCCTCGGCTTTGAGACGCTCGGTCTCGGCGCGCTTGGCTTCCATCTCGGCGTCCTTCTTGCGCTGCGCCTCGTTGAACTCGGCCATTTCGGCGTCGAGCTTCGTCTTGTAGTAGCGGTTGAGGATGGCTTCCTGGATGATGCCGAGCACGCTCTGCTCGATCCAGTACAGACCCATGGACACCGGCATGATGAAGCAGATGTAAATACTCATCAGCGGCATAACAAGGTTCATGGTCTTGCTGGTCTGGGCGGTCTGGGCATCCTGCGGGGGATTCATTTTTTGGGTGAGCTTCGTCTGGAGAATGGTGAGTCCGGCGGAAATGAACGGAATGAGGAACATCAGCACTGCGATGTACCAGAAGCCGTTCTGCCACTCCGGGGTGTTCCAGAACATAAGCGACGGCTTCTCGATCATGTTGAGACCGAGGAAGTGGAAGTTGATATCCAGAAGCTTGTCGGCAAAATCCGCCACGCCGGGGTTGGTGAAGATGTCTTCAAAGTGATTGTGCAGCACGTTGGCGATGGTCATCTGGGAATAGGCATCCGCCTTGGCAGGGGCAGTGTAGAAGCCCAGCTTCGTCACAACGTCCGTAAGCGTCGCAATATTCTCCTGCGATAGCTTCATCAGCGCGACGAGCGGCTGACGAACGACCGAATAGAGGATGATGACGATCGGGAAGGGGATCAGCGTCCACAGGCAGCCGGACATCGGGTTGATCTTGGCTTCCTTATAGAGCTTGGCGACCTCTTCCTGATACTTCTGCTTGTTGGTAGCGTAACGCTTCTCCAGCTCCTTCACGCGGGGCGTGAGCATGGTGGTGCGCATCATGCTGTGCTTGCTCTTCATCTGGAAGGGCAGCATGATGAGCTTCACGAGGAGACCGAAGAGAAGGATCGCTCCGCCGTAGCTGTTGCAGATGTTGTAAAAGAACAGCAGCACGGAGCCGAAAAGTTTGATCATAGCAGGTAACTCCCGTCTTTCAGCGTTGCCCGTTCAGGGCACAGGGTCGTAGAAATCGTGTTCGCCGGTATGGAACGGATGGCACCGGCAGATGCGCTTGAATGCGAGCCAGCCTCCCTTGGCAGCGCCGTATTTCTCGATGGCTTCCAGCGCGTACTGGGAGCATGTCGGGATGAACCGGCAGCAGGGAGGCTTTCGGGGAGAGATATTTTTCCGGTAAAATCGGATGAGCCAGAGAAGAACGGCTTTCACTGGGCAGTCTCCTCCAGCGTCAACGAGAGCTTGCGGCAGGCGCGGAGAAAATCCCGCTCCAGCTCGCTGTAGGCGGCGGTGACGCTGCGCGAGCGCGCGACAACGACAAGCTCCGCGCCGCGGCGCAGCTCGGCTTCGTGGAGACGGTAGATCTCCCGCAGACGCCGCCGGACGCGGTTTCGCGTCACGGCATGGCCGAGCCGGGTGGTGACGGTGAAGCCCACGCGGTTGCCGCCGGTTTTCACACGGCGGGTATACACAACGAGCGTCGGCGTGACCGCACTTTTGCCCTTGGCGTACAGGCGGCGGAACTCGTAATTTTTCTTAATGGTTTCGGTAAACTCCATTGGCGCTCACGTCCCTTTCACCGGAGGAAGGAATCGCTCCCGGCGAGAGGGTGCTCAGGCGGTGAGTTCCTTGCGGCCCTTGGCGCGGCGGCGGGCGAGGACCTTGCGGCCGTTGGCGGTGGACATTCTTTTGCGGAAGCCGTGCTCCTTGGCACGCTGGCGCTTCTTGGGCTGGTAAGTGCGGATCATAGGGGACACATCCTTTCAAATTTTTTCCCATTATTCTCAACACCGGTTCTTCCCGGCGCAGATGGCGAATAAGAGATAATCAGACAAATATGAATTATATAGTAAAAAGGCGTGTTGTGTCAACCTTTTTTGCGCAAAAAACCGACCGGACACAGACGTATCCGGTCGTCAGCAAACAGCAAATTACTTCTTTTCCTCGGTATGCTCGTGGTGGGGCATGTGCTCCGTCCAGCCGATGATCTCGCCTTCATAGGTGACGTCGGGAACTTCCACCGGCTCCACAGCCATTTCCTTCACGAACTCCGTCTCAACGAGCTCTTCGGGGTCTTCCTTGTGGTGCTCATGGTGCTCGCCCTCGTGATGGGGCATGTGCTCCGTCCAGCCAACGAGCTCGCCTTCGTAGGTAACATCCGGAACTTCCACGGGCTCAACGGCCATTTCCTTTACGAATTCGGTCTCAACGTACTCTTCGGCTCTTTCTTCGGCCTTGGTTTCGAGGGTCTTTTCTTCTTTGCTCATGGTTTTTCCGTCCTTTCATATCGTTGCGGCAGGAACGAGGCCACCCGGCATCGCCCGCTGCCCATATCGCTGGGTACGGAAAAAATATAGCATGAGCGGAAAAGCGCGTCAATATGTCACTCGCTAAAATGTTATCAAAAATTCTACGAAAAATAGCGATTCCGGCCCGTTATTTATCCGGGTGATAGTTTTTGGCTAAACCGCCCTCGGCGGTCTCGCGGTAAACGCGGTTCAGATCCCGCCCTGTTTCATACATCGTGTGGACAACCGTATCAAACGATATTTTGCTCGTTTCCGAAAGGAAGTTCGCGAGCGAGAGCGCGTTGATCGCGCGCATGGCGGCCACGGCGTTGCGCTCGATGCACGGGATCTGCACCAGCCCCCCGATCGGGTCGCACGTAAGGCCAAGATGATGCTCCATCGCGACCTCGGCGGCGTAGCCGATCTGGCCGAGGCCCATTTCAAAAAGCTCGCCGAGCGCCGCGGCGGTCATGGAGCAGGCTGAGCCGATCTCCGCCTGACAGCCGCACTCCGCGCCGGAGATGGAGGCGTTCGTCTTGATGAGATCGCCGATCACGCCGCCCGCGGCCAGCGCGCGCACCATGTCCTCGTCGGAGAAGCCCCGCTCCTCCTGCATATACAGGAGCGCCGCGGGCATAACGCCGCTCGCGCCGCACGTCGGCGCCGTGACGATCTCGCCGCCAGAGGCGTTCTGCTCCGCCACCGCGAACGCATACGCGCACACGAGCCGGTTTTCCCGCGTCTGCGGACTCTCGTCGATGTGGCGGCGGTTGTAGAGATACTGCGCCTTGCGCTCGACCTCCAGTCCGCCCGGCAGCTCGCCGGTGCGGGTGAGACCGTCGGAAACGCTCTGCTTCATCGTGTTCCAGATATCGAAGAGATAGTCCCGGATCGTCTCCCCTTCCCGCAGGAATACATAATCGCTCAGCCGCAGCCGGTTTGCGCTGCAAAAGGCGGATATCTCCGCGTAGCTCGTCTCGGGGTAGACCTCCGGCGTTTCAGTGTCCGGCCGTCCGGGGATGGAGACCGCGCCGCCGCCGACGGAAAGTGCCGTCATCTCGCCGGTGAGCGCGCCGTTTTTGTAGGCGCGCAGCTCCATCGTGTTCGGGTGCGGCAGGTCGGCGCGCTCGGTGTTCCAGAGGATATCGGTGCGCACCGGCGCTAGGGCGTCGCGCACGGCGACATCGGTCAGATGGCCGCGCCCGGTCAGGGCGAGCGAGCCGAAGAGCGTGACCTCATACCGGTCGGCGTCCGGGTGTTCCTCGCGGAAGAGACGGCAGGCGCGGGTTGGGCCGATGGTGTGGGAGCTGGAGGGGCCGCGCCCGACGGTATAGAGCTCGCGCAGAGACTTCATATCTCGTTCTTCCTTTCCGAAAGATGAAAGATGCGGGGGATGAGCGCGAGAAGCGGCATGCCGAGCAGGAACAGCACGCCCGCCTCGCCGAGCGCGACCTCCGCGCCGAAGAGCAGGAAGCTCGGCCAGAAGGCGTCGCGCGCGAAGCTCCACGTGAGCACCGCGCCGATGACAACGCCGTTCCAGACGACGGGGCACAGGCACGCCAGAATACGCATGCCCGTAGACGGCATCGCGCCGGTGCGCCGCGCCTCGCGCCCGCACGCCGCCGCGCAAAGCCCTGCGCAGAGCGTGGCGAGCGAGCCGAAGATCACGTCCAGTATCCCGGCAGCGGAGATCATGTTTGCCAGCGCGCAGCCGAGAAACAGGCCGACGGACGTATACGGGAAGAAGACCGGCAGCACGCACAGCGCTTCCGAAATACGAAATTGCAGATTGCCGTAGCTGATGGGGGCAAGCAGCATCGTGAGCGCGGCATAGAGCGCGCCGACGACGGCGGGGATAATGAGCTTTTCGCGGAGATCGCTGCTGTTCAAGACGGGGTACCTCTTTCTGTGGTGATGTTAAAAAGTATTTTCGGGCAGACCGCAGCCGCACCAGCTCTGGCGGTACAGTCCGTATTCGTGCGAAAGTTCAATGCTCCGGCGGTAGCCGTCGCGCTTTTTAAAATCCGACGGCAGCCAGGCAACGCCGTATTCCCCGGCGAGCTTCTCGCCGATGGCGTTGATGAGCGGGGCGTTCTTGTGAGGAGAGACGGTGAGCGTC
>CAVEPP010000045.1:0-9616 GCA_963617605.1 Alloprevotella sp.
CATAAGTGGAACTTCTTGTGTCCACCGGCATAGCCGGTGGTTGCCTTTTTAACAAGGCATAAGAAAATCCGGTTTGGGAAATCCCAAACCGGTTTTCCTTATGGACTTTATATCACTTTTCTGTTATGTTCAATTGGGCATGCAATGGTCACGCAAGGAGGGTTCAGCATGTTTCAAACGGAATCTGGCCGTGAGATTTTTTATTATGGGGACGAATATTCAAAAAACGTCCAGCGAAAGAACGGTAAAAATGTCCGCATTAAAAGCATTGACGAGCTTTTTGCGCTTCTTCTGAAAGCATGGTGCAGAGAAACTGCCTATCCAAGCTGTCAGAAAGATTATGACAAGGAAAACGACCCGACTTACGGACAGTGCGCCATTACCGCAACGCTTGTTTATGATATGTTTGGCGGTACGATCCACAAAGTTCGTGTATCCGGCGGCGGTACACACTATTTCAACAGGATTGATGGGCATTATTATGACCTAACACGCGATCAGTTTGATCTATATGATCTCCCGCTTGACTATGAGCCGAATGAAGAAATACCGCGTGACTATTGCGGAAAAAACGCTGATACACTAAAGCGATACCATCTGTTGGTACGGCGTGTCAGCGACGAGTTAAATGAAACGAGCCAAACGCTGTTAAATTGAATGGTATAGAAAATCCGGTCCGGAGCTTCCGAGCCGGATTTTCTATATAAAGCCTCCCTTGTGTAAAGGGAGGTGGCAAAACCGCAGGTTTTGACGGAAGGATTGTATGTATTAGCAAGACAGAGAAACAATCCCTCAGTCAGCTTCGCTGACAGCCCCCTTTACACAAGGGGGCCTTTTCTGCCGCTCCGGATTTTTGTATACTTTGCAGCCAAAATCTGCTATTATCCTTTTATAAACCGGAAAGCTGCGAGGAGGAATCATAATGAAAGAATTCAAAGAATCTGACTATAAAGTTTTTGAGATGTTTGCAAAGCAATGGGCGCTCGTCACGGCGGGCTCGGCCGAAAGCTTCAACAGCTGCACGGTCGGTTGGGGCAGTCTCGGCACGATATGGCGTCGGAGCACGGTGACGGTATACGTCCATCCCGCGCGGTATACCAGCGAGTTTCTCACGAAGAACGACACCTTTACCGTGAGCTTTTTCCCCGAAGAATATCGGAGCGCTATTTCCTACATGGGTTCGCACTCCGGGCGTGACGGCGATAAGGCCGCCGCATCCGGTCTTACCCCGGTGTCCATAGGCGGCAGCGTTACCTATGCCGAGGCGGAACTGACGTTTCTCTGCAAAAAGCTCTATCAACATTCCTTTGCCGCGGACGATCTCTCACCGGAGATCCGCGAATACTATGCCGCCGGCGCGCGCTCCTTCCCGGACTTCCAAGGCGGCTGGCAGCCGCACCTTGTATTTGTCGGCGAGATCATCGGCGTGGAAGACAAGCGCGGATGAAAAAAGTTCTCGTCATCGGCTGTCCCGGCTCAGGGAAAAGCACCTTTGCCCGGCGGCTGCGCGACGCGGCGGGACTCCCGCTCTATCATCTCGACCTGCTCTGGCACAGGCCGGACAGAACGACCGTTTCCAGGGATGAATTTGACGCGGCGCTTGCCGAGATCCTCCAAAAAGACCGCTGGATCATCGACGGGAACTTCAGCCGGACGCTGGAGCGGCGGCTCGCAGGATGCGATACGGTGTACCTCTTCGATCTGCCGGTGAAAGACTGTCTCGCGGGCGTGGAGGCGCGCATCGGCACAAAGCGCGAGGACATGCCGTGGATCGAAACAGAGTTTGACCCGGAATTTCGCGAGTTTATCACGCACTTTTCCGAAACCCGGCTTCCCAACATCTACGCGCTGCTGGAAAAGCACAATGACATAGCGCTCACCGTGTTTCATTCCCGCGCCGAGTGCGAAGCATACAAAATACCGGCGGCAGACGCCGGACAAATCGCCCAGGGAGGGCTGCCATGAAAACAAACCGAACCGATATTTTCGAGCCGCTGTTCGCGGAGCTTGACCGGCGGCTTGCCGGAAATGTGCCGATGCGTCTCGCTATTGATGGCGGGAGCGCAAGCGGCAAGACGACGCTCGGCCAGATCCTTGCCGGGCGGTATGGCTGCACCGTGTTTCACATGGACGACTTCTTTCTCCGCCCCGAGCAGCGCACTGCCGCGCGCTTTGCCGAGCCCGGCGGGAACGTGGACCGCGAGCGCTTTCTCGAAGAGGTGCTTCTCCCGCTCCGCCGCGGCGAGAAGGTTTTCTACCGGCGGTTTGACTGCGCTTCCATGCAGCTTCAAAGCACTGTGGAGATCGTACCGGGAAAGCTTGTCATCACCGAGGGGGCATATTCCATGCACCCGGAGCTTGCCCCCTTCTACGATGTTCCCGTTTTTCTGGATATCACATCGGAATTGCAGCACGAACGCATTCTGCGCCGCAACACGCCGGAAAAAGCGCAGCGGTTCTTTACGGAATGGATCCCGATGGAGCAGGCATACTTTGCCGCGTTCGATATCCCGGCACAGTGCACGCTGCGCATTTCCATTGAATAAGGAGACAACATGAATTACGATTTTATCGCGCTGCGCGCACGACCGGAGCTCCGGGAGCGCGCCGCCGCGTGGTTCCACGAAAAGTGGCACGTGCCGGAGGAAGCCTATCTTGAATGCATGACGGCGTATCTCCGAGGAGAGACAGAGTACGGCTGGTATCTCTGTCTGGACAGCGGGAAGATCGTCGGCGGGCTTGGCGTCATCGCCAACGACTTCCACGACCGGAAAGACCTCACGCCGAACGTCTGCGCCGTGTACACCGAGCCGGAATACCGCGGCCGCGGCATTGCCGGGCGGCTTCTGAACATGGCGGCAGACGATCTTGCCGCGAAGGGCATCCCGACCGTTTACCTTGTCACCGACCACACCGGCTTTTACGAGCGCTACGGCTGGGAATATCTCTGCCCGGTACAGTGCGACGGCGAGGAACAGCCGTCGCGGATGTACGTCCACCACACGAAAAACGGAGGAAAATGACATGACCGAAAAGGAGAAAATGCTCCGGCACCTGATGTACGACGCGAATTACGACGAAGCGCTCGCCAAAGAGCGCGACGCCGCCAAGGAGCTGTGCCACCGCTTCAACCTCCTCTCCCCGTCCGATAAAGCGGGGCAGCGGGACATTCTGCGTCGGCTTCTCGGCAAGACCGGCGAGCATTTTACGATCAACGCATCGTTCTGGTGCGACTATGGCTACAACATCGAGCTCGGTGAAAATTTTTATTCCAACCACAATCTCGTCATTCTCGACGCCGCCAAAGTCCGGTTTGGGGATAACGTGTTCATTGCGCCGAACTGCGGCTTTTATACGGCGGGCCACCCCATCGACGCCGAGCGCCGCAACAAGGGGCTTGAATACGCCTACCCCATCACCGTCGGTAACGACGTGTGGATCGGCGGCGGCGTGCAGGTGATGCCCGGCGTCACGATCGGCAGCAATGTGGTGATCGGCGGCGGCAGCGTCGTCGTGAAGGATATTCCGGATAACTGCGTCGCCGTCGGCAATCCCTGCCGGATGATCCGCCCCATCACGGACGCCGACCGGAACACGAACTATGACCGGGAGAAAGAGTATGGAACGTCTTTTTGAGCACACGCGCAACACCCGCCCGATTCTGGAAAACAGTCTCCGTTTCGTCCGGAGCGACGTCCCCGCGCAGGTATCGGCGGCGGAAAAGGACCGGCTCATCGCCTGTGGCATCACCACAGTCGTCGATCTCCGCACCGCGGCGGAACGCGCGGAAACGCCCTGCCCGCTCGCGGACGACGCGCGCTTCACCTATCACTGCTGCCCCGTCACCGTGGGCAACGTCGTGCCCGAAACAGCGGACGATGTGTCCCGGCTCTATATCGCCATGGTGGACGGCGCGCTGCGCCGCACGATCGATACGATCTGGAACGCAAAAACCAATGTGCTCTATTTTTGCGCCGCCGGGAAGGATCGGACGGGCGTTGTGTCGGCGATCCTCCTTTACAAATTGGGCATGAGCCGCGAATACATCGTCGCGGATTTTATGAAGACCGCGTCCAATCTGGAAGCGTATCTCGCGCAGTTTGCCAGCGAGCGCCCCGGCATCCGGCTCGACGTCATCACGCCGCACGAGCGGTATATGGAAGAGTTCCTCGCGTGGCTGTCAACACAGGAAATTTAACGCACAGGCAACAGCGCGTTGCTTGCCTGCGTTGGAGCCTTCGGGTATAATTCCCTCCAGAGGTGATCGGAATATGGAAACAAAAGATGTGATATTGCAGCTTCGGAACCGGGAAAACCTGTCGCAGGAGGAGCTTGCGGAAAAGCTCTTCGTGACGCGGCAGGCCGTGTCGCGCTGGGAAAACGGCGAAACGCTCCCCAACACGGAAACGCTCAAGCGCCTGTCGGCGCTCTTTGACGTCTCCATCAATACGCTTCTCGGCTCGCCGCACCGGAATATCTGCCAGTGCTGCGGCATGCCGCTCGAGGACGAAATAACCAGCCGCGAGCCGGACGGCTCGTTCAACGAGGAATACTGCAAATGGTGCTATTCCGGCGGCGAGTTCAAGTATGAGAGCGCCGAGCAGCTCATTGATTTCTGCGTGGAGCATATGGCGACAGAGGCGTGGCCCGCGGAACAGGTCCGCGCGCACATGGAAGCCGTCGTGCCGCAGCTCAAGCGCTGGAAGCGCTGAGAACTTCAAACAAACCCCACTTCGTTGAGGGGTTTGTTTGAGGGGATAGCGGCTCGCCGCAGCGCACTCGCTTCGCTCGCACGTTTGCGAGCCGAGCGGTATTTTTGCCGACGTACACGCCGCCGGCAAAAATGTTTTAAACTTTATTTGCGCCTGCGGGCGCAAACTTTGCGAGGCTTTTTACCGATCTGACAACGAAAAACCGTATGGCCGCGGCCATACGGTTTTTTTGTTATTCGCTATTTGTTATTTCTTCTCCGTCGAGGTCTCTGCTTCAGCTTCCGCTTTTTCTGTCTCTGCGGGAGCGCCTTCGCTTTCGGGCAGAGGGTCGGATTTGCTGTCGGGCAGCGTTTCCGCGGCTTCCGCGGGGTCAAGCTCGATCACGGGTGCCTGTCCTGCGAGGAGCTCGGCGTGTGCTTTTCCGTGCGCCACTGCCACGGTGGTGAAGAGGCCGGAAATACCGTCCAGCAGGAAGCCGAGCGCTGCGGCAAAGAGGAGCGTATCGTTCTTTTCAAAGGGATTTACGAGCAGCAGCACGCCCGCCGCGCAGATGCACACGCCCAGCACGAGCGCCGCCGTCCAGCCGCCGGTGCCGCAGCTTTTGATGTCCAGCCCGTGCTTGCAGTCCGTAAAGCCGTGGTAGAGCAGCACGACACCCATCACGATGACCGTAAGGCGCATGATCTGCTCTGCGAGGCTCTGCGTGAGCAATATCCATACGCCCGCCACCGCAGCGATGATGCCGGAGATGAGCAGCAGCTTTCGCAGCAGACCGACGCGCTCCCCGGTAAGGTACGAGGCGATCTGCAGTATGCCCGAGAGGATCATCACCGCGCCGAAGCCGTAGCTGATCCACTTCATAGCGGTCGCCGTCCAAATCAGCATGGCAACGCCGAGGGCCAGACAGAGGATGCTCACGCCGAATGCGGCAAAAGCAAAATGACGGAAAAATCGTTTCATGGCGTCTCCTTTCAAGTGACCGAATAGACCGTGGAAACAAGCTCATACCGCAGCGGATAATGCGTCATGGTGCCGAGAGCGGAAGCATCGGCCTTTTTCATCAGCAGCACGTCGGCCTCGCCCGCGGCAGCCGCGGCAGCAAGGACGGACGCATCCCCGGCATAGACCTCGGCGATATATCCGGTCGCGGTCTCAAACGCCGGGAGCCACGCGGCGAGGATGCCGCTTTCCAGAAGCTCCGTATCCGCCGCAACGCGCACATGGCGCGTCTCGTCCGTCGCCGCGGGGATCTCTTCGGAAGTGCGCTCCGCCGCCGGGACCGTATACATCGGCGTATCGAGTCCGTCGGGGATGAAGCTCTCTGCTGTGTCCTTTCCCGCGGAACGGAGCCAGCGGCTGAGCGCCTTCGCCCCGTCGCTCTTGCCCTCGCAGAGGACATACGCCGTCTCCGTCCCGGCGGTGAAGCGCGGCGCGGCGGTCGGCTCCGGAGTGGGTTCCGCCGTCGGCTCCGGTGTCGGCGCATCCGTTGCCTCCGGCGCGGCGGTCACTGCCGCAGAGGGCTCGGCGGAAGGTTCCGCCGTATCCGGCGCTTTGGCGCAGCCCGCCGTCAGCAGCAGGCACGCCGAAAGAAAAAACAGCGTCAGGCGCTTTTTCATAGGCTGGTCTCCTTTATCTTTATATCGAATTACATCATGATCCAGCATTCTCTATTTTACGGCATTATCGCCAAAAATCAATATCCAATCTGCCGGTTTTGTTCCGCCTTACACTTTTGCCGAAAACGTCTATTGATTTTCATTTCCGGCTCTGCTAATATAGAACACAAGATATGACGATATTCACTTCACGAGTGATGGAGGCTTTATCATGTGCACACAAGCTCTGCCGGAAGGCGTATACCGGGAAGAGATCGCATTCACGCCGGAGGAAACGGACGGCTTTGGCCGCGTGCGCCCGGACGCGCTCGCCCATCGGTTTCAGGAGATCGCCGCGGTACATCACGCCGCACTTGGCGTCGGGCAGGAGATCGCCGTGACGAAAGGCTGCTTCTGGGCGCTCGCGCGCACGGAAATGCACGTTTCCCGTCTGCCCGCCGTGGGCGAGCGCGTATTTCTCGACACCTGGGTCGGGCGGCAGTCGCACGGACTGTTCTGGCGGCATTACCGGATCGTCGCCCAGGACGGAGAAGTTCTTCTCTGCGCCGTTTCGGTCTGGGTCATCATGGATATCGAGAGCCGCACGCTCACCAAAGACCACGCCTGGGCCGTCGTTTCGCGCGTCACGGTCGAGGGCGAGCTGCCCGCGGCGTTCAAGCCCATCCCCTTCCCCCGCGAACTGCCGGAGCATAGTTCCCGCAGCGTGACCGACGCCGAGACGGACGGAAACGGCCATCTCAACAACTGCCTGTATCTCCGCTGGGGACAGGATCTGCTGCCGGAGGCGTTTGCACGCACGCATACGCTGCGCAGCGTATGGATCGAATACCGGAAAGAATTGCCGCGCGGCACAGAATCGGAGTTGACGTATTCGCTCAGCGGGAGTACTCTGTATGTGCGGGGAACCGCTGAAAACAAAGAACGATTTTTGCTGAGGATGGAATATGATGAAACGGTTTGAAAGCGATTATCTGGAAGGCGCGCATCCCGATGTGCTCCGGGCGCTGATCGAAACAAACGGCGAGCAGACCCCCGGCTACGGAGAGGACCCCCACTGCGAAGCCGCCCGCGCCCTGCTGCGCGAACGCTGCGCTCTGCCGGAGGGCGAAGTGCATTTCCTCGTCGGCGGCACGCAGGTTAACCGCACGGTGATCGCCTCAATCCTGCGCCCGCATCAGGGTGTTGTCGCAGCGGACACCGGCCACATTGCCGGGCACGAGACCGGTGCGATCGAAAATTCCGGCCACAAGGTGCTGACCGTACCGAACACGGACGGCAAGATCGCCGCCGAACAGGTCGAGGAGCTTTGCCGCGCGCACTACGCGGACGCGAGCTTTGAGCACACGGTGCAGCCGGGCATGGTGTTTATTGCGAACCCCACAGAGTTCGGCACCGTATACACCCGCAGCGAGCTGGAAGCGCTCCACGCCGTGTGCCGGGCGCGTCATCTCCCGCTCTTTATCGACGGCGCGCGCCTCGGCGCCGCGCTCTACAGTCCGGTGTGTGACTATACACTTGCGGATATGGCGCACATGTGCGACGTGTTCACGATCGGCGGCACGAAAATGGGCCTTCTCTTCGGCGAGGCGGCGGTGTTCTCCGCGCCGGAGCTTGCAAAGGATTTCCGCTACTTCATCAAGCAGAACGGCGGCATGCTCGCCAAGGGGCGTCTGCTCGGCGTGCAGTTTTACGCGGCCTTCAAGGACGGACTGTATGACCGCATCGGTGCGGAGGAGGTGCGTCTCGCGCTTCGTCTGCGCGACGGGTTCCGCGCCCGCGGCTGGACCTTCCTGGTGGAGTCTCCCTCCAACCAGCAGTTCCCCATCCTG
Organism: Alloprevotella sp.; assembly: GCA_963617605.1. Lineage (GTDB taxonomy): Bacteria > Bacillota > Clostridia > Oscillospirales > Oscillospiraceae > Apopatocola. The sequence goes on from CAVEPP010000045.1 coordinate 8,158, forward strand.
CCGGACACGCTCATTGAGCGGCTCAAGCCGGAGTTTTCGTGCAGCCATACGCAGTCGCTCCCCAACGGCATGAGTGCCGTGCGCTTCTGCACGAGCTGGGCGACGACCGATGCCGACATCGACGCGCTGCTCGATGCCATCCCCATCAACGCCTGACCTCTGCGATTGCCACTCGTTATAACGCTTCTGCTATCCCCTTTAACATAATATTTAGCTGCCCCGCCCGAACGGTTTTCGGGCGGGGCAATTGTCTATGGGATTTTTCGCGCGGCTGTGCTATAATATACTCGATTCTGCTGAACAGGAGCTAATGTTATGGGATTGTTGGAATTATTCCATCGAAAGAAGGAAAATACCGATGCAGGCAAAGGCCAGCCTGCGCCGATCGATATCCAAAAAGCACTTGAGGCTAATTTAAAATACATTTCCAGCACCGAAAAGGATGCTGATGTGATAAAACGGCAGTTTGTAAAAAACGGCACAAGGTTTTATCTGACCATCGGGAAAGTGGATTGTCCAACCGGTAAAATCGTTGTTGCCGATCCTCTGGCGTATTTGCCGGCCAACAAATACTGCCCGGTTCTTACCACCCGGATACCGGTGGGAGAATACCCGGTCGAAACAGCCATCTGCCAGGGAGACGGGATCGGCCTTCGTGTGTGTACCGTAAGGCTGAAAATAAAGGAAACCGAAGCTGTGACCTACAGGTTGGCCGAGCCCACGGAAGAGAGCGCGGCATTCATCGCAAAAGACGGGATCGTAAGCGGATTTCCGGTGGATGCCGGTATGATCTCCGTTTGCGATGCGCAGGTGGCAAAAGAGTATCAAGACTTCATCGATGCGTGGTACAAGGAGCATCCAGACGGAAACCACTACGACGATTATTTTGCCGGGCAATTCAAGGAGAGCTATGAACGACTCCCGCAATACCAAAGAGATGGCGGCGATTTTATCGAATGGGAAAACCCGAAAACGAAGAACCGGCTGGTGATGGCCGCCAGCGGGTTGGGCGACGGATTTTATCAAAGCTACTGGGGTTATGATGCGGCGAATGCCGTTTGCGAGCTGATCGTACCGTTGGTAAACCCGGATTTGTTTGGATTATAACTCATAATGAGAGGTCTTGACGATGCTGAAATACAGAAAGATCGAGGCGGCGGACGACACGGCGATCGCCGGTATCATTCGCTCAAATCTGGAAAAGCTGCATTTGAACATTCCCGGAACGGCGTACTTTGATCCGCAGCTGGATCATATGAGCGCGTATTATAGCGCCGACGCAGAAAAGAGAGTGTACTTTGTCGCTCTGGACGAAACGGACCGGGTAACCGGCGGCGTCGGCGTGGCCGAATTTGCGGGGATTCCCGATTGTGCGGAAATTCAGAAGCTGTATCTGGACGATTCCGCAAAGGGGAAAGGCTTTGGCAGGGCGCTTATGAAGCTCGCGGAAGACTGGGCG
>CAVEPP010000046.1:0-9610 GCA_963617605.1 Alloprevotella sp.
CATGTCCCCCTGTCCGCGCGGCTGGCGCTATCCGGAGGACAAGATCATGGACATCTGCCGCGCGGCGGTGGATACCTGCGTGTGGCCGCTCTTCGAGGTCGTGGACGGCAAATGGATCCTCAACTACGAGCCGAAAAAGAAGCTCCCCGTCGAAGAGTTCCTGCGTCTGCAGGGCCGCTTCAAGCACCTCTTCCGCCCGGAAAACGAGCATCTGATCGCAGAGGCGCAGCGCGACGTTGACGCGCGCTGGAACGAGCTTCTCGAGCTCTGCGGACGGTAACGCGCCATGAAGATCCTTATCATCAACTCCGGCAGCTCGTCGCTCAAATTCCAGCTCATGGACCCGCAGACCGGCGAGGTGTTCGCCAAGGGCCTGTGCGAGCGCATCGGCATTGACGGCGCTTTCACTTTCAAAGTCCCCGGCCGCCCCGACCGGAAGGAGAACACTCCCATCCCCGACCACGCCACCGCCGTGCGCCTCGTGCTCTCGGCGCTGCTCGACAAGGACACCGGCGTCATTTCCGACGTGCACGAGATCGCTGCCGTCGGCCACCGCGTCGCCCACGGCGGCGAGGCGTTCAAGCACTCGGTGCTCGTCACGGACGACGTGCTCGCGCAGATCAAGGCCTACGGCCCGCTCGCGCCGCTGCACAACCCGGCCAACGCCATGGGTATCGAAGCGTGCCGCGAGGTGCTCGGCCCGGACATTCCGCAGATCGCGGGCTTTGACACGGCCTTCCACCAGACCATGCCGCCGGTCGCCTACATGTACGCGCTGCCCAAAAAGTTCTATGAGGAAAATCAGGTGCGGCGCTACGGCTTCCACGGACTTTCCCACCGCTATGTGACGCAGCGCGCGGCGGAAATGCTCGGCAAGCCGATCGAGGAGCTGAAGCTCATCTCCTGTCATCTCGGCAACGGCAGCTCCATCGCCGCCGTCAACCGCGGCGTTTCGGTCGATACGTCCATGGGCTTCACGCCGCTCGGCGGTCTGCCAATGGGCACGCGCTCCGGCGATCTCGATCCCGCGATCCTCGAATACCTGATGAAGATCTATAACCTCGATATTGAGAGCATGCTGAGCATCCTCAACCGCGAATCCGGCGTGCTCGGCATTTCCGACCAGTCCCCGGACTTCCGCGATCTCTGCCAAAGCGCCGACGTCGGCAACGATGCCGCGCTCGCCGTGGATAAATTCGCCTACGAGGTGAAAAAATTCATCGGCGCGTACATCGCGGCGATGGACGGTCTGGACGCGCTCATCTTCACCGCCGGCATCGGCGAAAACTCCCCGGAGGTCCGCATGAACATATGCAGCGGGCTGGACAGTCTCGGCGTGAAGATCGACTACTCCAAAAACCGCGTGCACGGCGCGGAGGCGGACATCTCTTCCGCCGATTCAAAGGTGCGCGTGCTCGTGATCCCCACGAACGAAGAGCTTGTTATCGCAAAGGATGCCATGGAGATCCTTGCCTCCCTCTCCTGAGTCATCTCCTTTCTTCCGGGGGAGGCGGCGGGCTTTGTGGCTCCCCGCCGTCTCTCCCGCTTTTCCTGCCTCCCGTTCCCCACATTGCAGCAAGCCCCCGGAAGCGGTCGCTTCCGGGGGCTTCGTTTATTTCTGTTTGCTTTCCGGCTGGGCCGGGCGGAGCAGGATCTGGATCTCATACGGGCAGTTCTGGAAATCGACGAAGTTGTCCTCATACTCCATCGCCACGAACACCGGCGGATCGGCGAACGCCGGGAAATACGGGCGCAGCTGCTCGATCGGCAGCGGCTCGGAGAGAATGCGCGTGCGCAGGCAGAGATAGATGCCCGCCGGGAGCGTTACGATGTGCTTATTCTCAAACGGCGGCTTTTCGCCGAGAAGGACAAAATAGTGACTGGGCGCAAATTCTCCGGCAAGGAGCTTTTCGGTGTTCATCAGATATCCGTTCTGGCGGAGGTACGTCAGATGGCTGTAGCCGCGGGAATTTTTCCGCCGCATGAGCCGGTGGCCGATGCCGTAGGCCCCGTCGTCCTCCGTGGCGGACTCGACGAGGACATAGCGCTCCCCCAGCCGCGTGGTGAACGGCAGCGGAAGCATCCCGCCCGTACTTTCCACATGGCTGTAATAATCGCAGTACCAGTCGATATTCTTCAGCAGCGCGTTCAGCCGCTCGATCTCCCCGGCGGTCTTTTCGCGCTTGGCGCGCAGTATCTCCTGGAGCTTCTGCGTGTCGTTGCCGGAGAGCGCGTCCTGGATCTCGTCCAGATTCAGCCCCATGGACTGCAAATGCCGGATGCGGTCGGCATAGCTGACCTGATCGTAGGTATACTTGCGGTATCCGGTCTTCGGGTCGGTGTAGGCCGGCTGAAGGATGCCGATCTTATCGTAATAGCGCAGCGTCTGTGTTGATACGTTCAGTATCTCCGTCGCTTCGCCGATATAGTACAGGTCTTTCATGCTCCGTCCCCCTCTGCCGTTTCTTAGCATAACTTTAACATCCGGCAGAACCTTTTTTCAAGTGATTTCCCCAAAAAGCCGGAATATTCCAAAAAATGCTCGACGGCACGCGCTATTTAACCTTATACTAAGTAGCAAGCTTTCCTTGTGGACATTTTGCACGAATTCTGCCAGAATTCAATTGCAAATGCATCCGAGGTGCACATCGGGTCATGGCTCTGTTTGTGAACATCACCAAACAGGCGAGAGAAAGAAAGGCAAGGAGCAGTAAAAAATGGCAAAGAAACAGTTTTCCAAGATGAAAGCCCCCAACGCCATCGTGATCATCTTTATCATGATCGTCGTTGCCGCTATTCTGACCTACATTATCCCTGCCGGCCAGTACAGCGATATGGTGGACCCCTCCACCGGCCGTACTGTGACCGATCCGAATTCCTATGTGCGCGTCGATCAGAACCCCACGGGATTCCTGCAGGTCTTCATGTCGATCCCGCAGGGCCTCATCAGCGGCATTTCCGTTATGGCCATCGTCCTGGTTTACGGCGCCGCGTTCGGCATCATCAACAGCACCAAGATCTTTGAGATCTCCCTGAACCACTCCGTAAACGGCCTGCGCAAGTATTCTCTGGTCATCATCCCCGTCATCAGCCTCATCACCTCTCTGCTCGGCGCGTTCATGGGCATCAGCGAAAGCTGCTTCGCTTTCATCCCGCTGTGCGTTCTCGTGGCGAACACCATGGGCTATGACGCCGTCGTCGGCTACGGCATGTGCATGATGGCCAACGTCCTCGGCTTCACCGCCGGTCCGATGAACTACTGGACGACCGGCATCGCGCAGGGCATTGCCGAGCTGCCGCTCTACTCCGGTCTCGGCCTGCGCATGGTCATGTACGTCGGCTTCATGGTCATCGGCATCGGCTACCTTATCATCTATGCCAAGCGCATCCGCAACGATCCCACCCGCAGCGTGCTCTACGGCGACGAAGACGCCGACCGCTCCTCCGTGATGACTGCCGCGGAATCCTCCGCCAAAGATCTCCCCGCGTTCACGACCCGCAAGAAGATCGTCCTCGCCATCGTCTGCGTCGGCTTCATCGGCCTCATCTACTTCCTCACCGTCAAGGGCTGGTGGGACGGCTCCCAGATCGGCGGCTACCTGCTCGTCGTCGCCATCGTCGCCGCCATTGTGGACGGCAAGAACCTCAACGAGATCGCCAACGGCTTCGTGCAGGGCGCGCACAACGTCCTTCTCGGCGCTCTCATGGTCGGCATGGCCCGCTCCATCCTCATCATTCTTGAGAACGGCATGGTCGTCGATACGATCCTCTACGGCTGCGTCACCCTGCTCAGCAAGATGCCGAAGACGCTCGCCGCCGTGTGCATCTACATTTTCCAGTTCTTCTTCAACTTCCTCGTTCCCTCCGGCTCCGGCCAGGCCGCCGTTACGATGCCTCTGATCGTGCCTCTGTCCGACATGCTCGGCATCACGCGCCAGACCGCGGTCATCGCCTTCCAGCTCGGCGACGGCTTCACGAACATTCTCTGGCCGACCGCTGCCATGGCCGGTCTCGGCATTGCAGGTGTCTCCTACAAAAAGTGGCTGAAATTCTTCTGGCCCATCCTGATCGCCGGATTCGTTTTCAGCGTGGCGATCGTTCTCTACTGCGTCGCCGTCGGCTTCGGCCCGTTCTAAGTATCCCATCCGTGCGAGACGGGGGCATTTCCCCGTCTCGTACACCGACATCATGGAGGATAACGCATGAGCTTTGTATGCAAGCTTTCCCCGTCCGAATCGGCAAAGGCCGTGGAGGACCGCCGCTGGCTGCATCAGCACGCGGAGCTGAGCAACCAGGAATTTGAGACAACCGCGTATATTGAAAAGGAAATGAGCGCGCTCGGACTGGAGATCTTCAAGCCCGGCAAAACCGGTCTGATCGCTGTATTGAAGGGTGCGCACGACGGCCCCACGCTCGGCATCCGCGCCGATATCGACGCGCTGCCGCTGCAGGAGCTCAACGATGTACCTTATAAATCGCAGCACGACAACGTGATGCACGCCTGCGGCCACGACGCGCACGGCGCTTCCCTCATGGCCGCCGCGCGCTATCTCACGGCGAACCGCGACAAGATCCACGGCACCGTGAAGTTCGTCTTCCAGCCAGCGGAGGAATACTTCCCCAGCGGCGGACGCATGATGATCGAAAGCGGTCTGCTCGACGACTGCGACAACTTCCTCGGCTACCACGTTATGCCGTATCTGCCCGTCGGTCAGTACGGTGTGCGCTCCGGCGCGCTGATGGCGGCCTCGTGCAGCATCAACATCGACGTATACGGCGTCGGCGGTCACGGCGGCATGCCGCACACCGCCGTGGACGCGACCGTCGCGGCAAGCTCCGTGCTGCTCAATCTGCAGACGTTCGTCAGCCGCGAGCTTGACCCGAACCACGCCCTTGCCATGAGCATCGGCACGTTCCACTCCGGCACGGCGAAAAACATCATTTCCGAGCATGCCCGCATGGAGGGAACGATCCGCTACTTTGATCTGGAGGAAGAAGAGCATTTCCAGACCTCTCTCCGCCGTATTGCGGAGCACACCGCCGCGGCGCTCGGCGCCCGCGCCGAGGTGGAGTTCGTACCGGGCCTCTCTCCGGTCATCAACGACGCACGCATGACGGAGCTTGCGCATACCGCGGCCGCCGCGGTGCTCGGCGTGGAAAGCGTTGCCGACGCCGAACGCAGCGCGGGGTGCGACGACTTCTGCTACTACTGCGAAAAGAAGCCCTCCGTCTATGTAATCGTTGGTGCGGGGAATAAGGATAAGGGCATCGTTTTTGCCAACCACAACCCCCGTTTTGACGTGGATGAGGACTGCTTGACGAACGCTGCGCAGTTTGTCTGCCAGTTTGTTATGGATTACTGCAAATAATAAGTTTATAATCGGGAATAGACATTCCCTCTTATCAAATCCGATAAATCCACTATAATGATACACATGAAAAAACTTCCAAAGATTTTTTCATGGAAAGGCGATGCAAAATTACATGGACAACAAAGAACATATTTACTCCGTGGAAACGGAGTACCTCTACAAGGGCGACCGCGTCGAGGGCATGGATCTCAAGCCGGAGGTCATCCCCTGCTTTCTGACGACCGCGTTCAACATGGATAACCTCCACGATGTGAACGACGTCTACGCCCGCCACGGCTACACCTACATCCGCACGAGAAACCCCAACCGCGACGCGCTCGCTTCCGTGATCTCGTATCTGGAAAACGGCAAGGCCAGCGACATTTTCTCCTCCGGCATGGGCGCTATCACCTCCACGCTCTTCACGCTGCTCGCCCCCGGCGACCACGTGATCTGCAACAAGGACATCTACGGCGAGACCTTCAACGTGATGGACGAGTTCCTCATGCAGCGCATGAACGTGGACGTGACCGAGATCTCCTTTGCCGACATGGACGCCGTGCGGAAGGCCGTCACGCCCAAAACGAAGGTCATTTACACCGAGGTCGTCAGCAACCCGACGTTCCGCATCGCGGACATTGCCTCTCTCGCCGCCGTTGCGCACGAGGCCGGGGCGAAGCTCGTTGTGGACAACACCTTCACCACGCCGTTCGCCGTGAAGCCCCTTGATCTCGGCGCGGACGTCGTCATCAACAGTCTCACGAAGTTCCTCAACGGCCACAGCGACGCCATCGGCGGCTCCGTTACGAGCAACGACGCCGAGCTCGTCGCAAAGATCCACCACATCTCCATGCTGACCGGCACGCCGGGCGATCCGTTCAGCTCCTGGCTGATCCTCCGCGGCGTCCACACGGCGGCGATCCGCATCCCCCGCCAGATCGAAACGGCGGCCAAGCTTGCGCACGCGCTGGAGAAGAATCCGCTCGTGCTCGGCGTGAACCACCCGAGTCTCGAGTCGCACCCCCAGTACGCGCTTGCGCAGAGCATGGTGCCCGGCGGTCTCGGCAGCCCGATCCTCAGCGTGTACCTGCCCGAGGATGTGGACAAGATCAGCGCCTTTATGGACCGGCTGCACTTTGCGAACTACGCCCCCACGCTCGGCGGCATCCGCACGTCGCTGAGCCACCCGGTCACATCCTCGCATCCCAACGTCCCCGACGATATCCGCCGCGCCATGGGCATCACGCCGGGTCTGATCCGTGTCTCCGTCGGCACGGAAAACGCCGACGATCTGATTGCCGACTTTGAGCAGGCGCTCGAGGTCTTCAAAAACTGATCGAAATTTTGTACCGGACGGAAGCACTTCCGTCCGGTACAGTTATACAGAAGAAAGCGCCTTTGCGCCGGTTTTTTTGACGCAGGGCGAAGTCTATAGCAAGGTATAGACTTCAACTCTTGTCATTCTCGCCAAAACCCGATAAAAAGCAGGAAATGTCTCCGAGGTGCACATCGGATAACAGTTTCTTCATCAGACGAGATCGTGAAGATCCCGTTGCCGTCCTTTCCCGGACGGCCGGAACTATCATCCCAACTCCAACTGCAAAAATTAAAACAGGAGAGAGACAAATGACTACTGGTGAAAAAATCGCAAGTATTCTCGGCTCCATCGACGATTTTGTATGGGGCAAGCCGCTCATCATTTTTGTCACACTCGTCGGACTTTATTTTCTGATCCGCGGCAAGTTCTTCCCCTTTGCGCACTTCGGTCACATCTTTAAAAACACGGTCTTCGCCAAAGCCAGCGAGAGCGGCAAAGCGGATTCCGGCAAAGTATCCCCCTATCGCGCGTTCTGCATCGCTCTCGGCGGCGCGGTCGGCATGGGCAACATCTCCGGCGTTGCTTCCGCCATTGCGGTCGGCGGCCCCGGCGCTCTGTTCTGGATGTGGATCGTCGCCTTCTTCGGCATGATGGTCAAGCTCGTTGAGATCACGCTCGGCGTGTATTACCGCCGCAAGGATGCAAACGGCAAAATGCAGGGCACCACGATGGGCTACATCGAGCGCGGCATCAAAGGCGAGATGGGCCAGAAGTGGGGCGGCCCGCTGGCAATGATCTTCTGCATCTGCCTGTTTATCATGTTTATTCAGGGTTCCGGCACCTACACCGTCGCGGAAACGCTGCACGCCTCCTTCGGCTGGAACATCATGGTCGTCGCCGTGGTTTATGTGGCTTTCGTTCTTTATCTTATCATCCGCGGCGAAAACGCCATCGGACGCTTCGCGGAAAAGGCTGTTCCCATCATGTGCGGTCTGTTCCTGCTCGGCACGCTCGTTATTCTCGGCATCAACTACAAAAACATCCCTGCCATGTTCGCCAGCATTTTCAAGGGTGCATTCACCGGCACCGCTGCCGTCGGCGGCTTCATCGGCTCCACCGTTTCCCAGGCCGTCCAGAAAGGTGTCGCACGTTCCATCTACTCCAACGAAGCCGGTTACGGCACCGCTCCGATGTTCCACGGCGGCGCTGATACCGTCCACCCGGTCCGTCAGGGTCTCTGGGGCGCCGTGGAAGTCTTCTGCGACACGCTGATCGTCTGCACCTGCGCCGGCCTTGCCATCATCGTCACCAATACCTGGGAAACCGGTCTTACCGGTGCCACGCTCGGCGTTGCCGCTTTCAGCGCTTCGTTCGGCAACTTCGGCAAGTGGTTCCTCGGCGTTATGACGATTCTCTTCGCCTTCACCACCTCCACCGCGTGGTACCTTCTCTACCAGAGTCTCATCGGCTACATGTTCAAGAAGAACGCCAAGGCCGCGAATGTCGCCCACAAGGTGTTCAGCGTCCTGTTCCCGCTCACCATGATCGGCACCTGCGCTCTCATCTACTATACCGGCAACGACGCCGGTATGTTCTGGACGATCGTGAGCATCACAACCGGTCTGCCGGAGTTCTTCAACTGCATTGCGATCCTTTGCCTCAACAAGAAGTTCTTCGCGCTGTTCAAAGACTACAAGGCCCGCTACATGGGCATCGGCACCGTTGACCCCAATTTCAAGATCTTCGCAGAAGACGATAAAGAGGTCATGGCCAAGATCCACGCCAACGGCGTCGAATAAAAAAGCACCTATCCTTTCTTTCGATTTCCTGTCGGGACTTCTCTCCCGGCAGGAAATTCTATATCCGCCTTCCGGAGGTTCTTATGAAAGAAGCACCGCTGACCCATGCGCGCTGCTGGGCCGTCGCCGATCTGGACATCCTTGCAGACAACCTTTCCGTTCTCCGGCGCAGAGTGCCGGACACCTGCGCGTTTCTCGCCGTTATCAAAGCAAACGCCTACGGTCACGGCATGATCCCCGCGGCTCGCGTATGTGCAGAACACGGCGTAGATTATCTCGGCGCGGCGACGCTCGGCGAAGCCGTGCAGCTCCGTGAGCAGGGCATCTCCCTTCCCATTCTGATACTTGGTGTCACAGACCCGTCGTTCGCCGAAACGATGCAGGAGCTGCGTCTGACGCCGGCCGTGCCGTCGCTTGCCTATGCCGAAGCGCTCAGTGCGCGCGTCTCTCGCCGTGGAGCACCGCTCGCGGTGCATTTCTGCGTGGACACCGGCATGGGCCGTCTCGGTCCGGAGGTCCGGGATGAGAACATGGCGGCGCTTTGCCGCGATATCGCTTCCGCGGCAGAGCTGCCCGGGCTGTATCTTGAGGGGCTTATGACGCAGCTTTCCTCCGCCCGCGGCACGACGCCGGAGGCAGAGGCTTACACGCGCCGTCAATTCAAGCTCTTCGATGCGCTCACCGCGGCGGTGCGCGCGCAGGGCGTTTCCCTCCGCTATGCTCATGCGCTCAACAGCGGCGGTATCCTGCATTACCCGGAAAACTGCTTTGATATGGTGCGCGTGGGGCATCTTCTGTTTGAGCCGATAGAAAATGACCGAGGTCTCGTTATCCGTCCCGTCCTCGAAGCCGCCGAATCGCTCGCCTACGTCAAAACGCTTCCCGCCGGTGCCTGCATCGGCTATGGGCGCTCTCATGTTCTGAAAAAGCCGTCGCGCATCGGCGTTGTCAGCATGGGCTACTGCGACGGATACGGATACGCGCTCTCCGGGCGCGGATCGCTGCTTTTACGTGGACAGCGCGTTCCCGTTGTCGGAGCGGTGTGCATGAATCAGACCATGATCGATATATCCGCCGTTCCCGACGCCCGCCCGGGCGATACCGTCCCGCTCATCGGCACAAACGGAGATCTGGTGCAGACC
>CAVEPP010000047.1:0-9609 GCA_963617605.1 Alloprevotella sp.
CATCTGGAAAGCTGCGAGGCCTGCCGGAACTTCTATGAGGCGATGCAGGCGATATCCGGTACGGATGAAATGCTCGGCGATGTGCCGGAGGACTTCACGGCGAACGTGATGGCGCGCGTCCATGAGGCCGCAGCCCCGGCGGAAAAGCCGGCGAAGAAAAAGGCAAACATCACGCGCCTCGTGACGCGCTATGGCGCGCTCGCTGCGGCGGCAGCCGTGGCGATCTGGGCAGGGGTAACTTTTGGCGGTACCTTTGCTGCGAAGAGCGCAGACAGTACGTCGAGCAACGCGCCGGAGATCGCAATGTACAACGGCTCGGGCGAGGAGTCCGTCTGCGATGCGGCCCCGGCAGAAGCGCCGGAAGCGCCCGCAAGCAGCATGATGATGGCCGCCGCACCCGAGAGCGCCGCGGCGAACGACGCGGACGGCGGCGCTATGGTCACCGTCACGGCGGAAAAGGGCGGATCGGACGATACGGTCACGCTGCCGGACGACGGATTTTTTGCCGGGTATCTTCTGCTCGACGAAGGTGAAGCGAGCGCGCCGGAGCGAGATTGCGACTATACGGTCACGCTCACCGCGCCGGACGGCACGGAGAGCGGATACCGGCTCTGGGCCGAGGAAGAGAGCATTATCTGGCAGAAGGCGGACGGAGATGCGGCGCATCTCTCTCCCGCGTCGCCGGAGGCATTGAGCGAGGTTTTAAACGACGCATCGAGATAAATCGAAATAAGGGGTGTTTCCATTGAGCATTCGCGGCATTTATTCCACCATTACCGACATTCGCCGCCAGGTTTTCACCGAGGTCGCCCGCATGGGCTACGAGGGCGGGGATTACTCCCGCATTGAAGACCTGCCGTACAAGATCGTCCCCGGCGAGGTCGCCGAGCACCGCAGCAGCATCTTTCTGGAAAGAGCCATCGTCGGCGAGCGGCTGCGCCTTGCCATGGGCCTGAGCCCCCGGCCACTCGACCAGCACGCGCCGCTTGCCGCGGGCGTGGAGGAGAGCGCGAGACCGGAGAAATATTACGAGCCGCCGCTGGTGAATATTCTGAAATTCGCCTGCAACGCCTGCCCGGAAAAGCGCTACGTTGTCACGAATCTCTGCCAGAACTGTCTGGCGCATCCGTGCCGCGAGGTCTGCCCGAAAAAGGCGGTCAAGCTCAGCCACCGCGGTGTGAGCCGCATCCAGGAGGATCTCTGCATCCGCTGCGGCAAGTGCGCGAATGTCTGCCCCTACAATGCGATCATTTTGCAGGAGCGCCCGTGCGCCAAGGCGTGCGGCATGGACGCCATCCGCTCCGACGAGCACGGCCGCGCCGACATCGATTATGATAAGTGCGTCTCCTGCGGCATGTGTCTCGTGAACTGTCCGTTCGGCGCGATCTCCGATAAGAGCCAGATCTTTCAGCTCATTCAGGCGCTGCGCGGCGGCGAAAAGGTCATTGCGATCGTCGCGCCCGCATTTGTCGGGCAGCTCGGCCCGAGCATGACGCCGGACAAGCTCAAGACTGCGATGAAGATGCTCGGCTTCCGCCATGTGGCGGAGGTGGCCGTCGGTGCAGACCTCTGCACGCTTGACGAGGCGAAGGACTTTCTGGAGAAGGTCCCCGCCGAGCAGCCGTTCATGGCGACGTCCTGCTGCCCGAGCTGGGCGGTCATGGCGAAGAAGCTCTTCCCGCAGCAGGCAGACTGCATTTCCATGGCGCTCACGCCCATGGTGCTCACGGCGCGTCTCTGCAAGCAGCAGCACCCGGGCGAGAAGGTCGCGTTCATCGGGCCGTGCAGCGCGAAAAAGCTCGAGGCCATGCGCACGACCGTGCGCAGCGAGGTCGATTTTGTCCTGACGTTTGAAGAGGTCATGGGCATGTTTGAGGCCAAGGGCATCAACTTCAACGAGATCACCCAGACCGCGCCGCTGCGCGAAGGCACGGCGGCAGGCCGCGGATTTGCCGTTTCCGGCGGCGTTGCGGAAGCGGTGCGCGAGGCGATCTCGCACATCGATCCCGACCGCGAGGTGAAAACCGCGTGCGCGCAGGGGCTCAAGGAGTGCCGGAAAATGCTCATGCTTGCCAAGGCGGGCAAGTACGACGGGTACCTGCTCGAGGGCATGGCGTGTCCGGGCGGCTGCGTCGCCGGCGCCGGTACGCTCCTGCCGATCGAGAAGGCGGCGGCCATCGTGCGCAATTACACCGCGCAGGCGGAGGAGAAGAGCGCCACCGAAACCAAGTATGAAGCCACGCTCCCGCTCCTGCTCGAGGACGAGGAGGACGCGGAATAATCCGTCATAAATCGAAAACCCGCGGCGTCCGTTTGATCGGACGCCGCGGGTTTCCTGCCATACGGCTCTTTGAAGCATCAAACACCCGGAAGATCGCTTGGATCTTCCGGGCGTTCTTAAGAGAGGCGTCCTTCCGCTTTCCCATCAAAACAGAAGGTAAACGAGAAGAGGGATCGTAATAAGTGAGAGGAGCGTTGTGAGGAATACAACGGTGCTTGCCTCCTCGCCATCGCCAAGATAGAGAATGCTCAACGATACCGCGAGCCCGCCCGCCGGCATGGCGGTGGAAAGGCTCATAACATTTGCGAGCAGCGGATCCGGCACGGCCAGCCGGAAGAGCGGTGTCATTGCCAGCGGGATGATGAGCAGCTTCAAAACGGCGATGAGCAGTGGCCGGGGACGAAGGAATATGCTTTTGAGATCTCTTGCCGCCAGCGAGTTTCCCACGGTGACCATGAGCAGCGGGAGCGTTGTATTGCCGAGGCCGACAACGGCGTTTTTCAGAAACGGCGGATAATCCAGCCGGAGAATATACCAGAGAGGCAGCGTCATAAATACGATCATGGGGAACGTGCGAAACTGTTTGCCGACGTCCCGGAGCCCTGCCTTGCCGCCGGACATCATCCAGTAGCCAAGCGACATGATGAGCACGCACAGCCCTACGTTGAGCATGCTCGCAAGCGCTACACCCTCCTCGCCGAAAAGCGGCGCAAGTACCGGTATGCCGAATATGCCGAGATTTCCGAACGTCATCATATAGGCGTAAGCCCCGCGGTTCGGAACATTCTTTCCGAGGAGGAACGTTGCGCCGTAGCTCACAAGTGCCACGGCGAGCATCCACGGAAACCCGAGCGCAACTGCCGAGAGGATTCGGCTGTTGGAGAGCGCAGTCTGCGCGCTCATGGCGGTGCCGAGCAGCACCATGGGATTGCCGATGCTGACGATGTATTTGGAAAACCGGTTATTGGAAGTGTCGTCGATCACTCCGGCCTTGCGGGCAATGTAGCCGGCGCAGATCCAGAGAAAAACCTCGATGAGTTTGTTGATGAGCCCGCTGTAGTCCATGCGTTTTCTCCGTTTGTTTTATAGAATTATGTGCTGATTGGTTTGGGGTATGGACGCTTCCGTTCATACCCCAATTTCGCGCCGCGCGGCTGCATGGCGGAGGTATGGATTTCAGGCGGCCTTCTGCTGCTTGCGGAGCTTGTGGATGCGGGGGATGGCGATGAAAAGCGGGATCCAGATGATGAAGCAGCTGATCGTGCCGGTAGTGCCGAGAATAAGGGAGACGATCTTGGTGAGACCCATGCGGGAGATGAACCAGCATAGCAGCATGTAAAGACCGCTGATCACGAGACGCTTGACCTTGATATTGACCTTTTCCGACTTCCAGATCTTTTCAAAACGGGCACAGATACTGAAGCCGTAGGCCGGGCCGGTGGAGATGGCGGAGAGCAGCATGATGATCCAGTACATGACCATCAGTACGGGCATGCCGAAGGTAGTGATGATGTTAAGGATTGGGGTGGAGTTGAGCTCTTCGGGCAGATAGGGGAGAACGATGCAGGAGGTGATAACGAAAAGGGTCGTGACAACGATGCCGATCGTGATGCCGGAACCGACGATGTCCTTCTTATCGCGCAGCCGCTCGGAGTAGGAGCTGAGCGTGGCGCCCCAGGAGCCGGTGTTCATGCAGTAGGCGAAAACGCCGAGAAAGCCGGCGCGCAGCGTGACGCCGCTCCAGTCGAGACCGGTTTGGAAATCGGTCAGCCGGGACGCGAGCACATCGCCCTTCACGGAGCAGACGACTCCGAGGATCACGAGCATGAGAATGAGGAGCGCCGCGGTGATGGCAGTGTTGAACCGGCGGAGGAACGAGCCGCCGAATACGCACAGGCACGCAAAGAGGATCGCCGCAATAAGCGCGCCGGTCATGTTATTCAGCCCGAGCATGGATTTGCCGAGCGTGCCCATCAGCGCGAGAGCACCTGCGCAGGCGGCGATGCCCTTGAGAATGGTGTAAAGGTCAAAAACAACGGAGACGATTTTCTTGAGCACGGGGTTGGCGTTCTCACCCTGCAGACCGTAGAGCGCCATGTAGAACTGGTTGTAGTTCGTAACGTTGTAGGCTTTTACAACGTTCAGACCGAGGATGCACGCCACGGACATGATCACGGCGAACATTGCACTGAAAACGAGCATATAGCCGCCGCCGAACTTGGCGAAGTGGGTTGTGGCGTAAGCGCCGGACGCCGTTGCGCCGCCGCAGAACGCGCCGAAAACGAGACCGGCCAGACCGATCCATGTCGCAAACCGCTTTGCGAAGGTGTAATTTTCCTGTGTCATTGTTTTCTCTCCCTTATAATTCTTTTGAGAACCCGGTGCAGAGGGGTTCGTTTGCTTATTCCATCATTATGTTGAGGATCTCCACGTCCGTCGGGTGCATGCCGATGCGGCCCATGCGGCCGACGCTTGCGATCGTTTCCTCGATGGTATCCTTTACAAGACCATCGCCGGGCTTGAACACCTGCCCCTGCTGGGACATGTAGTGCGAGGTAAGCGCGCACTCCACGGCGAGAGCAATTTTTGCTGCGCAGGAGCCCTTCGCGCCGTCACACACGATGCCGTCGGCAGTGACGATCGTGTTCGTGATCGTGCGGCACACGGCGTCATAATCGCCGCCGCACATATAGGTAATCGCCGCGCCGCTGCCGCAGGCCGCGCTTACCGCGCCGCAGTAGGCGCTGAGACTGCCGATGAAGCGCTTCTGGTGGATCGCAACAAGGTTGCTGACAACGAGACAGCGGTAGAGCTTCTCCTTTGAGACGCCCTTTTCCTTCGCATAGACGATCACGGGCAGAGAAGCTGTCATGCCCTGGTTGCCGCTGCCGGAGTTGATGACGACCGGCATTGTGCACCCGCTCATGCGTGCGTCCGAACCGGCCGCGGCGGCGGCCTTGGCGCGGTTTACCAC
This sequence comes from Alloprevotella sp., assembly GCA_963617605.1. Lineage (GTDB taxonomy): Bacteria > Bacillota > Clostridia > Oscillospirales > Oscillospiraceae > Apopatocola. Next base: position 5,256 of record CAVEPP010000047.1, read on the forward strand.
GCCGTAGCCGTAGGCGTCGAGCAGCACCTTGCCGACGTTCGCGCCGTAGCGCCCGGTCAGCCCCTCTTCGGAAATGGCGCCGTTCATTTCGATCTGGCGGTCGAGCACACCGGCGACATCCTCAATGCGCACCGTATCGGCATATTCCAGAATGTCCTTCACATTGAGAAGCGAGTAGTCGAGCTTTGATTTTTCACTTACAATGTCGGCTTGGGAGAAGAGACAGTCGCCGTTTTTCTCGATGCGGGTGATGTGCGTATGCTTGCTGCGGATCTCCGTGAGCGCGGAATCCTTTCCGGCGAACGCTTCCACGCGGATATAGAGGTTCTCCTCGTTTTCCAGCAGGAAGCAGCGGCAGAAGCCGGTCTCGCGGAGACGCTTCGCTTCGGCAACGTCCTCCGGCGTGACCGTTTCGAGGATCTCCAGCGCCTGCTCCGGGTCGCCGCCGACCGCTCCGAGGATCGCCGCGGCGTCCACGCCCTTCATCCCACCGGAGTTGGGAACGGTGACTCCCTTTACGTTTTTGAAAATATTGCCGCTGAAATACACGTCGATCCGCTCCGGCTTCCGGCCGAGTGCCTGCCGTGCCTTGCCGGAGGCATAGGCGATGGCGATCGGCTCGGTGCAACCGAGCGCCGGGATCAGCTCGCAGCGGAGTATATCGGTATAGGTGCTGTAAGTTTCCGTAGTCATGGCTTATATCTCCGTTATTCGTCGCGGCCGGGGTTTTCCACTGTTACCCAGGCACCGGTGCGGGCCGATGTTTGAATGGCGTCGATCGTGCACATGCAGGCAAGCCCGTCGCGCGCGGTGATGACCGGCGTTGTGTCCTCCTCAATGCACCGGCAGAAAAGCTCGTGCAGATCGGTGAGCTCAAGCGTGCTCTGCTCGTGCGCACTGGGGAACTGGTACACGGTGCGGGTCTTGTTTTTCTTCTCTACGAGCAGTTCGTGCGTTTCGGCATAGATCGTGATCGAGCCCTCCGTGCCGAACAAAACCGTGGAGCGGTCGTTGCCGTTGTAGCTGGTGCGGGCGAAGTGCATCTGGCCGATCACGCCGTTTTCGTGTTCGGTGATCACCATGCAGTTATCGCCGACGTTTCCGTTCACTGCAGGATTCAAATCGGTGATGAAGCCGAAAACACGCTTCATATCTGAGCCGGTGAAATACCGCATAAGATCGATGCGGTGGGAGCCGAGCTCCGCCACGGCGTTCTTCCACGCGGGGATCGCCCCGTGGTTGAAGCCGGGCGCGCCGCCGACGCCGAGGTACGTGCGGTACGACAACAGCTTTCCGATCTCGCCGTTATCCAGAAGGCGCTTGGCTTCCAGATGCGGCGCGTACCGGCGCTGCACGTGCAGCATCATAAACTTCTTCCCGCTTTCCTTCACGGCGTCCGCCACGGCGCGGGCCTGCTCGGTGCTGATCGCCATCGCCTTTTCACAGAGCACATGCTTTCCGGCTTTGAGTGCAGCCACGGCGATCTCGCTGTGGGAGGGCGTCGGCGTGCAGATGAGCACGGCATCCACGTTTTTGTCATTCCAGACGTCCTCAAGATTGGTGAATGCCTTCACGCCGTACTGTTCGGCAAGCAGCACGACCTTTTCGGCAGTCCGGGCGAAAAATCCGTACATATTCGCGCTTTTTGCCTGCGTCAGCCCTGCCAGATGGCGGCGGCGGGCGATATCGGACGTAGCGCCGATGAGAACTATATTGACCATGATCGCCGCTCCTTTTATACGTCGTAGGGCCCGAACACGGCCTCCATCGCCTCGCGCAGCGTGTCGTACCGGTAGTCGGGGATGTCCGTATCCTGCGCGCAGCCGCCGGCGATGATGAGCTTGTTCATCGGAGCCTGCGCCGCGGCGTCCTTCACACGGCGGATCATATGCCGGAGCTGCTCTTCGCGGCTGCCGGTGCGGAAGTCAGTGTGGCGATCCACACCCGCGACCATGATGCGGTCGGGCAGGAGCTTGTGCACCTCTTCAATGGTAATACCGGAGAGCACGTCCTCCCAGTTGAATGCCTGCAAAGGGTACTTTGCTGCGATATCAAAGTACATATTTACATCGCCATGGACATGGAGCATATTGAACCAGCAGCCCTTTACAGCCGGCTCAATGGCCTGCAGATCGTAGGGCGTGCCGAAGCGCTCGTACTGCTCGCGGGTGAGGCCCCGCTCGTACATGTGCTGCGCGGCATAGAAAATGCCGTCCACGCCGGCGGCCACATATTCCTCAATGAGCTTGTAGGTGACCTCGGTCATGACCTTGAGTCCCTCTTCAAGATCGTCGCCGTAATTTTCGGCGAGCGCACGGAAGGCATAGGGGTTCTGCCAGCCGTTGTACAGCTCCTGGCACATTGTAGCGGGGGTGAAAACGCTGGCGAGCACCGGGACCTTTCCGTGGTACTTGTCCACGAGACGGCGGGCGACCTCAACCTCACGCGAAAGCGCGCCGGTCTTTACATCGCATGGCTTGAGCGAGCGGAATTCGCAAGGGCTGAGCACCGCTCTCCGGCGGGTCAGGGGGAAATCTGTCGTGGTTTTCGACCAGGAGATCTCCGCGCCGTACTGTTCCTGAATGTAGACGCCGTTCGTCATAATCTTGATGACGTCCCAGTTGTTTCTCTCTTCAAACGCGATGTGCGCACGGACGTTATCGTAGGCATTGTGATCGTCCAGATAAAAGTGGTGCCACACCGTTGCGCCGGGGCGGTCAACGGCTTCACCGTTCACCATGGCGCGGACTCTTTCGTATGCGTTCACTTTGGTCACCTCTCCTTTTTCTTTGCTGTGGTGGGCTTCTGAGAAAACTTTATAGCGCGTTTCCGCTCAAACGCAAGGAAAGAAGCGCAAGACATACAAAGCAAAAGTGTACGACATACAATTTTCTTCGTCTCTTTTCCACAAAACCTGACTTTTAATTTAGACGTTATGCTGAAATTGCTGAAATCGGGCTATGATCGCCTTCTCTGCATGATATAATAAAAATACAAGAACGATTGGGAAAGGGGACGGAAAATCGATCATGCCTGTCAACTCATTTGACGACTATTATCTTTCCTGGCGGCCGAAAAAAGAGCTTTTGACAAAGCCCTACTACCTCTCCCTTGCCAACCTTCTTGAAGCAGACATCCGCAGCGGTGTTCTCTCGGAGGGGACGGAGCTTCCGCCCCAACGCGAGCTTGCCGATTTTCTCGATGTACACTTCACTACCGTGACGAAGGCCTACAACGAGTGCAAAAACCGGAATCTGATTTACGGTGTCACCGGCAGCGGCACGTTTGTGGCAAAGCATGCCGTCCGGCCTGTGACAAACTCGATGGACACCGCCCTGCACCAAATCCGCACTCCCGACGCCGGCCGCCCGATCGAGATGGGCTTCGTTTCCTCCTTTGAACAGACGAACCGGATCGTTGAGGATTTTCTCGCGCAGATGCTGCCGGGAAATCTCGACATATGTCTCGATTTTGCCAACCCCACCGGTCAGCTCCGCCACCGGGAGGCGGGCCTTCGCTGGATGCAGCGCGCCGGGATCACCGCCGACGCCGACCACACGGCGATCGCCACTGGCTCGCTCAACGCCGTGACGATCTGCCTTTTTGCCATGTTCAGCGGCGGCGAGCGCATCGCCGTCGATCAATACGTCAACACGAACTTTATTGAGCTCGCTCGGCTTTTCCATATCCAGCTCGTCCCGGTCCGCTCAGACAGCTACGGTATCATCCCCGAATCGCTTGAGTGCGTCTGCCGGAAGCATTCTCCCAAGGGAATCTACCTTATGCCAAGCTGCGGCAACCCGACGACGGCGCGCATCCCCGCCCGGCGGCGCGAGACGCTCGCGGAGATCATCGAGCGATACGGTCTGATCATTCTGGAGGACGATCATTACGCCTTCTCTGCGCCCGTCACCGCGCCGCCGCTCCGCGAGCTTCTGCCGGAACAGACGCTTTATATCTGCAACACTGGTATTTCCATTTGCTCGGGGCTGCGTGTGGCGTTTCTTGTTTTTCCGGAGGCGTTCCGCAGCAGCATATACAACGCGCTGTGCAACGTGAACGTAAAGGCATCTTCTCTCGATACCGAGGTCGTCTGCCGGCTGATCGAATCCGGGCTGGCGGACAAGATCGCTGCGGAGAAAATGGCCAGGGCGCAGGACGCGCACCGCGTGTTCCATGAGTTCTTCCCGGAAAATTTCTGCGGCCACCCGTACAGCTTCTTCCGCTGGCTGAAGATCCCGCAGGAGATCCCTGGCGACGCGGCAGAGCGGGAGCTGCTCGAGCGCGGCGTGCACATTTACCATTCCCGCCGGTTTGTATGCGGCAGGGACGACGCGGAGAGCTTTTCGCGCAT
>CAVEPP010000048.1:0-9548 GCA_963617605.1 Alloprevotella sp.
CGGCGACGATATCGCCGCAGCAGGCTTCCTTGACCTCGGTGGTCTTCTTGCCGCACATGGTGTACAGACGGCCGAGCTTATCGGTGTTGCCGGTGCGCATGTTGCGCAGGGACATATCGGCGGTCAGCTTGCCGCTGACGAGCTTGATGAAGTTGTACTTGCCGAACTGGTCGGACACGGTCTTGAACACGAGACCGGCGGTCGGGCCGTTGGGGTCGATGCCCTCGACCTCGTCGGGCGCGGGAACATAGTCCAGAATGGCCTGCAGCAGAGCCTGCGTGCCGACGCCGGCCGTGCCGACGCCGCAGAACACGGGAACGACGCTGCGGTCCTTCAAGCCGGCCTTGATGCCGGAGACGAGCTCTTCCTCGGAGAGGGTCATTTCCTCGAAATACTTCTCCATGAGTTCTTCGGTAGCGCCCGCGGCGGACTCCATGAGAGCCTCGCGCAGTTCCTCGACCTTGCCCGCGTCGGCGGCGGGAACGGCGACCTTCGCGGTCTTGCTGCCGTTGGTCTCATACGCAACGTTGTGCACGAGATCGATGACGCCGGTGCCGTCGGAGGTGGGGATCGTCACGGGGCAGACAATGCTGCCGTACTTGGCCTGCAGCGCTTCGAGCACGCCGAAATAATCGCCATGCTCCTCGTCGAGCTTGGAGATGTAGAACGCGACCGGCTTGCCGGCAGCCTTGAGCAGTTTCCAGCTGCGCTCCGCGCCGACGGAGATGCCGTCCTTCGCGGTGCAGAAGATGATGCCCGCCTCGACCGCGCGCAGCGCGGCGGCGACCTCACCGGCGAAGTCCTGGAAGCCCGGGCAGTCGATCACGTTGATCTTCTTGCCGCCGAAGGAAATGGGAGCGAGAGCCGCGGAGATCGTTACCTGGCGCTTGATCTCTTCCGCGTCGTAGTCGCAGACGGTGTTGCCGTCGGTGACCTTGCCCTGGCGGTCGATGGCGCCGGTCAGGTAGAGCATGTTCTCGGTAAGGGTGGTCTTGCCGCTGCCGCCGTGACCGAGCAGGCAGACATTGCGGATGTCCTTGGTTGTGTAGCTCATGGGTTGTCCTCTCCTTATAATTATCTTAAAAACTTAAATTCATTGTCCTGTGAATCGGCCTTGTCATTCTTCCGAAAAAACAGGGGAACGCCACGAAGATAAATTATACACTATGACAGTTTTTTTGGCAATAATTATTTTCGCAGCAGCGTCCGCAGCGCCAGCGGCACAATGAGCCACGCCAGCATATAGAGGAGCACGCGGCCCGCGCCGAGCGCCGTCCACAGTCCCTGCCATGCCGGGATCACCGCGAGGACTGCGCCGAGCGCGGCGCAGACGACGCCGCACCACGCGCATACGCGGCCATAGGAATGGAGCTTTGTGCCACATTCGGCAAAGTCTACGAGCGTATCGAGGCCGTCCTGCGCCATAACGCCGGCGGCGGGACTGCCCGCCGAGGCGGGGATGCCGGAAATGCGGTACCGCTCGGCGGAGGCCGGGAACTGGAAGCCCTCGGCGGATACGCCGAACGTTTTCTGCAGAAGAAGCGGGTCAAGGTTAAAGTCGCGCACGGCGAAGATCGGCTTGCGATGCTCGCGGCGCAGGTCGGCCAGAGCGCGCTGCACGCTCGCCATGGGACGGTAGCGCAGCGGGAATACTGCCGCCAGCTCGCCGGACACGGCGGTATAGAGCGCGTTTTCCTCCTTGATCTTGTCGGGGATCTTCACGCCGCTCAGGTGCATATACGCGAGCGAGCCGATGCGTACCTCCTCGCCCTGCACCGTTCCCTTCGCGCCGCCCTCGCCGACGGAGAAATCCTCCACGGTCTGCATAGCGGCGTTTTTCCGGCGCATCAGCTCGGCAAAGGGGGCGGCAAGGCCCGTCCCCGCCGCATCGAGCATGCTGCCGGTGATGCCGAGGATCTGCGCGGCGCGGCTCTTGTCCATAAAGCGCACGCCCGTGATCTCGATGGCATCCTCGGGGAAAATGTCGGTATCGGTGAGCACAAGCTGGCGGGAACGGCCAACATCGCGCGCGCCGGACCATCCGGCCAGAGCGCTGCCGCGCATCATCAGATGGCGCGCCGTGCGGGAAAAGAGGATCGGGAACGAGAGCGTCCAGTTGAACGAAACGCAAAGCGCCGTCATAAGCGAGAAGAGATGGAAAAACGCCTTCATGTCCTGCGCGCCGAGTGAGAGCGCCAGCGCAAGAGCAAGCGAACCGACAGCCATCGGCACGAACGCCGACGCTGCGAGCGCTTCCGCACCGCTCGGCTCTTCGCTGCGGCGGACGAGGCCGTCTGACGGGCGGCGCGATTTGATGAGGATGCGCTCCTTCTTCCCCGGCAGCACCTCGGAGGTGACAGCGTAGGGATCTTTTGCATGGTAGATCGCAAGGAACGAATCGGCGTACGCACGGCAGCTGTGCCACGCGCCGCGCAGCGCGAACGCGACCGCCGCCGCGGGGATCACCGCGAAGGTGAGCCCGTGCGATCCGTCGCCGCTCGCGGCGATATAGATCACGTCCGCCGCAGCAGCGACCGCGGCAAGGACGATCATCGATTCCGCCCCGGCGCGGCCGCGGATGAGTCCCATGATGCCCGCTGTCACAACGTCCAGCCCGATGAGCATCACCGAGAGCATCCCGATGAGGCACACGAGCGACGTTGCTCTCGCGTTCGTGCCGAGACTGCCGGGCAGCGGCAGACCGAAGTCATACGCAAGGGTGATCCACGCGAGCAGCACGCAGACTGCCGCCGCTGCAAAGAAGCGCAGGCGCAGGCTCGGCATCTGCGCGGCATAGTGCTTCGCCGCGCGCTGCGGCGGCATTTCGAGCGTTACATCCTCCGGCTCCGGGTCGGGCTGGGAGAGATTATCCGCCCGGCGGATCGACGCCGCGGCGAGAAGCCCCACGAACTTGCCCCAAAGCCCCGGCGCGCGGCCCCGTCCGCCGCGATGGGACGCGCGGCCAAGCCCCTTTTTCTTCTTGCTTTTTTTATCCGTCTCGTCCGGTTCTTCGGTTTCTTCTGAAGTTTCCGGCTCCTCCGGCGCTTCAAGAGGCGGGGCATAAAAGTCCGCGTCGTCCTCAAAGCCTTCGTCGTATACTTCGCCCTCGGCGGGCTCTTCCGGCTCGGGCGCGTCCTCATAGTACCGTCCGTCCGATTCCCCGGTCTCCGCCGGTTCCAGCTCGTCCGGTTCGGTGTCCGGCTCCGTATCGTACTCCGCCGAAGCGGTCACATATTCGTCTTCGTATTCCGGGCCTTCCGTTCCTTCCTCCGGGTACTCGGCCTCGTATCCGGTCTCCGCCGGATACTCCGCCTCCTCGGAGGAATAGCTTTCCGTCTCCGGCAGATACTCCGTTTCCGCCGTTTCCGGCGCGGCGGTCTCCTCCGGCGTTTTGTCCCGGCACTCTTCGAGGATGCTTTCGAGCGAGAAGCCCGGCACGCCGAAGCTCTGGGGAATGCCGCCTGTATCGCGTTTTGCCATAGTTTCCTCCGCTTCAGGACTCTCTGCGCTGGCGGACGACCTCATACATAAGGATCGCCGCCGCCGCGGAAGCGTTGAGCGATGTGATCTTGCCGAGCAGGGGGATGCTCACAGTAAAATCGCACTGCTCCGAGACGAGCCGCCCCATACCGAATCCCTCCGATCCGATGACGAGAGCCGCGGGCCCGGTCATTTTCGTCTGCCACAGATCGGCGGGAGCGTCCGCCGCCGTTCCGTAGATCCAGAGGCCTTTTTTCTTCAGTTCGCCGAGCGCCGAGGGGATGTTCGTCACGCGCGCCACGAGCATATGCTCCGCCGCGCCCGCGCTCGCCTTGTCCACCACGGCGGTAAGTCCGGCGGCGCGCCGCTTGGGGATGATGACGCCGTGGACGCCCGCGCACTCGGCGGTGCGCAAAATCGCGCCGAGATTGTGCGGATCGGCGATCTCGTCGCACACGACGATGAACGGATCCTCGCCCCGCTCGGCGGCACGCTCCAGAATATCATCGATGGACGCATATTCGCGCATCGCCGTCTGCGCAATGATGCCCTGATGCGCGCCCGTGGCGCTGAGCGAATCGAGCTTGCGTCGGTCGCACTCGGTGACGACGATACCGTTTTCCCGCGCCTTGGCGAGAATACGAGCAAGCGTCCGGTCGGTGTCGCCGCGGGCAACAAAAATTTTATCGATCGTCCGCCCGGCGCGGATCGCCTCGGCGACGGCGTTGCGCCCCTCGATCAGATCTTCTCTGTCCTGACGGATTTCCTGTTCACGGTTTTCCATATCGTTAATTTCCTTCTTTATATATCTTGGTTTGCATACAGATAGATAATATATTTTACCACACGATCCCGCTGTCTGCAACGGAAAGCGCTGTTTTTGCTTTTTCTTTTTTCTGCCGTCTTGACCTTTCCGTCCGGGACCGGTATGCTGGAGGCAAGATCAAACGAAAGGCGGGAAGCGCGAATGCTCTGGGACTCCATCCCCGTGCCGAAGGGCACGGACGCCGACTTTGCCGTTTCGGTCACGGACGACTCGCTCGCACCGTGGATCAAAAAAGGCGGCACCGCGTTTCTCCGGCGGCGCACCGAGCTTTTCGACGGCGACGTCGGGCTTTTTGAAACGGACGCGGGACTCGTTTTCCGGCAGTTCTGCGCCGACAGCCGCGGCGCGGTGTACCTCTTCGCCGTCAACCGCGCCCACGCCGAAGACGACCGCATGATCCCGCCGGAAAAGGCGGCGGAGCTCGTCTGCTACGGCCGTCTGGAGCTCAAAAAGCCCATCCCGCTCCCGATGGATTGAAATTTCGTCCGAATGTGCTATAATTAAGTATTCCGCAAGTTTCCCCCTGGAAAGGAGTTTTGATTTGAAAGCATTCATGCGTTGGGTCGAGCGCTACTGCGTCCGCCATCCGCGTTTCGGCGTGGAAAACCTCATGCGCTATCTCATCATCGGCAACGCCGTCGTCTGGCTGCTGACGCTGATGGACCGCACCGGCACGGTGCGCTATTTTCTCGCTCTCAATCCGCAGATGATCCTGCGCGGGCAGATCTGGCGTCTGGTGACGTTTGTGCTCATCCCGGACACCGGCGGCATCTGGGGACTGCTGTTCCTCTATTTCTATTACTTCATCGGCACCTCGATGGAGCGCGAGTGGGGACAGGCCAAGTTCAATATGTATTTCCTCACCGGCATGGTGTTCACGATCCTGTACGCCTTCCTCGTCTATCTGATCGGCGGCATCACGATGAGCATCGGCGCGGAGTTCATCTATCTTTCGATGTTCTTCTCGTTTGCCACCTACTACCCCGACCAGCGGGTGCTGTTCATGTACATCATCCCGATCAAGATCAAGTGGCTCGCCGTGGCGAATGCGGCGTATTTTGTCTACGAGATCTTCGCCCTCCGCTTCCCGCTCAATCTTCTGCCGGTCGTGGCAACGCTCAACTACCTGCTCTTCTGCGGGGATATGCTCTTCGGCTCCGTACACTTCCGGCGGCCGGAGCAGGTCCATAAGACCGTGAACTTCAAGCGCGAGGCGCAGCGCATCCGCCGCGAGCAGCAGAGCGCGCCCTACCGCTACAAGTGCGCCGTGTGCGGCCGCACCGATGTGGACCATCCGGAGCTGGAGTTCCGCTACTGCTCGCGCTGCGCGGGGTATCACTGCTTCTGCCAGGACCACATCAACAACCACATCCATTTCACCGAATAACACGGGAGAAACACCATGCAACACCGTCCTTCCCGCCGGGTATCCGTTCCGGCGCTGATCGTTTTCTGTCTGCTCGCGCTCGCGCTCGTCGTACTCGTCGCCGTGCGCGCCGTTTCGGTAAACAATGCGGAAAGCGCCGAGACGCTCGCACCGGCGGCGAGTGAAACGCCTGTGCCGCCGACCTCCGGCCCTGAGCTCACGCCCGAGCCGACGGCCGAGCCCACCGCAGAGCCGACCGCGACGCCGGAACCCACGCCCGAGCCGACCCCCGAATACTTCACCGTTTCCATGGTGGGCGACTGCACGCTTGCCGAAGCCAAGACCCGCCGCGGCTGGGGCACGGCATTGCAGACCGTCGTCGGGAAAAACTACGACTATCCCTTTGCCAAGACCGTGCAGTACTTTGATACCGACTATCTCACGATCGCCAATCTTGAGTGCAATCTCTCGGACAAGTACTACGACTCCATCGAGCAGTTCGTGTTCCTCGCCCCGGCGGATTACGCGAATATCCTCACCGCGGGCAGCGTCGAGTTCGTGACACTGGCAAACAATCACACGATGGACTTCGGCCAGAACGCCTATAACGACACGACCGCCGCGCTCGACGCCGTGGGCGTCGCCTACGCCGGAGAGGACGAGACCTATATTTACGAAAAGGACGGCGGCGTGAAGGTCGGCATTTACTGCCTTTATAACCAGCTCACTTACAATGCCATGAGCATTCTCTCCGCGCAGGCGCAGGAGCAGCTCGTGGCAGCCTCCCGGCAGAAGATCGCCGCGGGGCTCAAATCGCTCGAAGAGGCAGGCGCGGACTTCACGATCGCGTGCCTGCACATGGGCCGCGAGGGATACTATGAGCCGACCGATGTGCAGACCGAGCTCTGCCGCTACACTGTGGACACCGGCTTCAACGCCGTGTACTGCACGCATGCCCACCGGCTCCAGCCGGCGGAGGATTATAACGGCGGCGTCATCTTCTACGGTCTCGGCAACTTCATCTTCGGCGGCCACACCAACCCCGGCAACGGCACCGACCCGGGCGCTTACGACACCGGCATCGCGCAGCTCACGCTCAAGCGCGCCGGCGATGAGGTAACGCTCGACAGCTATACTTTCATTCCCTGCTCGCTGAGCAGCACCGTCGGCCCCGACACCACCGTGCTCGGGCCGAACACGCTGAACAATTACCAGCCCCAGCCCTACACCGAGGGCGGCGACGCCTGGAACCGCGCCATGTCTATGCTCAACGGCACCTACGAGGGCGCGAACTACCAGGTCGATTACGGCAACGTTCTCAGCGCGATGAACGGGTAAAAAAGGCGTATACTTTATTTAATTTAGTGAAATGACTATTGCAATCGTGCGCAGAGGGTGGTATAATCTCCTTGTACGAACGTAAGAAACAGGAAGAGTGGGCAAAACCCACTCTTTTTGTTGATTTAAAAGAAAATGTCAGGATCTGGAAATTGAGAGGTTTTTATGAGTAAAGTCACCGAGACCGTGACCGCGCTGGCCGCGCCCATCGCCGAAAAGCTGGGTCTGGAGCTCTGGGATGTGGAGTACATCCGCGAAGCCGGGCAGTGGTTCCTGCGCGTTTACATCGACAAGGACGGCGGCGTTTCCATCAACGACTGCGAGGCGCTCTCCCGCGCGCTCGATCCCGTGCTGGACGAGGCCGATCCCATTCCGGACAGCTACGTTTTCGAGGTCAGCTCCGCCGGCGCCGAGCGCGAGCTCAAGCGCCCCGGCGACTTTGAACGCTTCATGGGCAGCGGCGCGGAAGTCCGTCTCTATAAACCGATGAACGGCAGCAAGTCCTTTGTCGGGACGCTTTCCGGATACAGCAACGGCGACGTTACACTGACCATCGCCGGAAAAGCGACCACCTTTGAAAAGGCCCAGATCGCGCAGGTACGGCTGCGCGTGCTGTAAAAAATCACAACGTGATATAACGTAAGGAGCGAAAATAGATGAGTGCAATGAACGCCGAATTTTTTGACGCCATCGAGCAGATCGAAAAGGAAAAGGGCATTCCCCGCGGGTACATGCAGGAGAAGATCCAGCAGGCCCTGCTGACCGCCTTCAAGCGTGACAATCCCGACTGCGAGGATAACGTCGAGGTCATCATGGACGAAGCGAAGAAGAGCGTATCCATGTTCGTTCTCAAGACCATCGTGGAGGAGAGCGAGTACGTGAACGACGCCACGCAGATCCTGCTCGACGAGGCGCAGCACTACGACAAGAAGGCGCACATCGGCGACACCGTCCGCATCCCGGTCGAAACGAAGAAATTCGGCCGCATCGCGGCGCAGGCAGCCAAGCAGGTCATCATTCAGGGCATCCGCGAGGCGGAACGCGGCATCATCTATGACGAGTTCACCTCCAAGGAGCACGAGATTCTCACCGGTGTCGTCACGCGCATTGAACCGCGCACCGGTGCCGTGTCCATCAAGATCAGCTCCAACAGCGAATTCACCGAGGCCATGCTCTCCCCCACCGAGCGCATCAAGGGCGAGGAGCTCACCGAGGGCGACCGCATCAAGGTCTATGTCGTCGAGGTACGCAAGTCCACCCGCGGCCCGCAGGTGCTCATCTCCCGCACGCACCCCGGTCTCGTCAAGCGCCTCTTTGAGCTGGAAGTGCCCGAGATCTTCGACGGCACGGTGGAGATCCGCTCCATCGCCCGCGAAGCCGGCAGCCGCACAAAGATGGCCGTCTACTCCGCCGATCCCGAGATCGATCCGATCGGCGCGTGCGTCGGTCCGCGCGGCGGACGTGTGGCGAGCATCGTCAACGAGCTCGGCGGCGAGAAGATCGATATCATCAAGTACAGCGAGGATCCCGAGCAGTACATCGCCTCGGCGCTCTCCCCGGCGGAGGTCATCTCCGTTGAGGTGCTCGAGGAAGGCCGCAGCTGCCGCGTGATCGTGCCGGACAGCCAGCTCTCGCTCGCCATCGGCAAGGAGGGCCAGAACGCCCGTCTCGCCGCGCGCCTCACCGGCTACAAGATCGACATCAAGCCGGAAAGCGCTGCGAACGAATAAAAATCAAACAAACCCCGCGATCCACATAATTTTCAGGAGGAGCGCTTTTGCCGAAAACCGTACCGCTCCGGCAGTGCATCGGCTGCCGTGAACAAAAACCGAAAAATGAACTGATCCGCGTTGTCCGCTCGCCCGAAGGAGAGCTCTCCATCGACCTGCGCGGCAAGGCGCCGGGACGCGGCGCCTATCTCTGCCGCAGCAGCGAGTGTTTGAAGCGCGCGGTCAAATCGCGCGCGCTCGAGCGCGCCCTGTCCGTCCCCGTGCCGGAGGACGTATGGGCGCGGCTCACGGCAGAACTGGAGGCGGGCGATGGATAAGGCAGCACAGTATCTCGGTCTCGCCCGGAAGGGCGGGATGCTCGCCGTCGGCGAGGAAGGGAGCGGCACGGCGGTCACCGCCGGAAAGGCACGGCTTTTGATGCTCGCCGCCGACGCTTCCCCCAATGCGCAGAAACGCGCCGCGGGTTTTTTGTACGGTCACCGCGCACCGCTGCAGACGCTGCCCTGGACGAAGGCAGAGCTCTCCGCCATGATGGGAAAGCGCGGATGCAGCATGCTCTGCTTCACCGATCTGCCCCTCGCCGCGCGGTTCGCCGCTGCGCTTGCCGAGGAGCTTCCCGGCTGGAAGGAAACAGCCGAACTGCTCGCCCAGCGCGAGGATAAGCTCAAGCGGCGGAAGGCCGCGCCCCGTAAGCACACCGAGAGCGGAAAAAGGAGGAAATAAGTATGGCGCTTGATTTTAAATACCGTATTCACGAGGTTGCCAAGGATTTCGGCATGACCTCCAAGGATATTTCCCAGATTCTCAC
>CAVEPP010000049.1:0-9487 GCA_963617605.1 Alloprevotella sp.
CCTCTTCAAACGAGAGCCCAACGCAGTGGGTCTCGTTTGAGAGCGTGTCAAAAATCCTTTTTTGACACGCTCAGCCCGGCATCGTTTACGATGCCGGGTTATTTTTATGCTCTGATTCTCTTTTTTCGGGAAATCCGTTCCTTCAGCCGGTCCAGTGTTGGGTACGCAATCGCGGAAAAGTGCAACGCCGCGAGAGGCCAGACAACAACGGTGTACCGCACCATAACAAGTCCCATGGCGGTAATGACGGCCACCGCCAGATTTACGGCGAGTGTGACGGCGGCCCACCTTCGCCATTGGGGGCAGGCTGCGATCATATGCATGGCGCCGAAGAAACACAAAATGAGTGAATACCGCCAGATCCAAACGAAGTCCTCCGCGAATCGCTTTGCCGTGTTGCACTGAAAGAGATCCGGATTTTCCAGGACCCACTTCTTGCCCATTTCCTTAAAGAGCCGGTTTTTCTGCACGCGGTCAAGATTTGGGTCGTTCTGAACGGCGGTGTATTCCTCACCGAATGATTCGTAGATTTGGCTGCTGTAGTATCCCACGCTGGCCTCGGGATTGTTGGCGGCATAAAAATCCTGACCGCTGTAGGAATCCATTACGACCGGATACCCGGTCTCACGATAATTCATGAGCGTATTCGCTCCGAAGAGCACGGCGGGGATCAGAAGAAACACCGCGAATCTTCCGGCGGGAAGCTGGCGCCGGACAAGCAGCACCAGCGAATAAACCAGCACCGCGGCATACACCGGCGCGAGCACCGGGCGGCACGCTACCATGTACATACCCACAAGGTTCATACAGGTCAGCCGTTTCTTTACCGGCATATCCCGCCGCACGGAGAGATACAGCAGGAGGATGATCAGCAGCAGGAAATAATGTTCAAGATAAATATCATACAGATCGATCCGGGCACGGGCAAGAGCAAGGCAGTAAATTGCCGGCGCAAAACCACCTTTTCCGAAGAGGAAGCGCTCCGTTTTATAAAGCAGCATGCATGCCGTACCGAACATCAGATACTGCATGGCAATGATCATAGGGAGCGTGAAGCCGATCAGACGCAGAATAGTTAAAATCAGCGGCACGCCAAACGGCACAACGAAGAGCGCGGAATCCCGGGCCGTCTGGATAAAATGGCCGGTGGTGCGGAAGTTTTCAGCAATGCTGTAGTAAAGCTCCGCATCCGGGCCGAGATAGATGAAGACGCCCTTTACCGCGTAATAAATGAGCGCAATGAGCGGCGGGACCACAAACCAGAAGATTTCCCCCGCATGGCGCTTTATATACAATAAAACCGTTTTTTTTCTCATTTTCGGTTTTTACTCCTGTGTCAGCGATTTATTCCGGAATACGCCGGATAAGCAGCGCAGCGGCAAGCCCCGTCAGCACGCCGCCGGCGATGCCCGAAACGGCAAGCACCGGCAGATAGCCGAGAAGCTGCTTTGTCTGCAGAATGAGCATGGCCATCAATATCTGTCCGGCGTTGTGCGCAACGCCGCCCGCGACGCTGATGCCGACGGTAGAAAACCGGTCGATCCAGCGCAGCAGCGCCATGACCGCGAGACTCAGCACCGCACCCGCAAGCGAATAGAGCATTGCGCCGACGCTGCCGAACAAAAGGCTCACGAGTACGACGCGCACGAGCGAGAGCGCCGCCGCCTCCTTCCAGCCGAAACGGAAGAGCGCAAAAATAACGGCGATATTCGCCAGACCCATTTTAACCCCCGGGATACCGACCGATGGCAGCAGTGACTCCACATATGAGAGGATCATCGCCACAGCGGTCAGCATCGCAAGCAGGACAAGCCGTTTCGTCTTTTTCATATCAGCTCACCAGATCAATATCGGAGGCCGCCGCCCCCTCAATGCGGATCTCCGTTTTGTTCGGGAGGCACACGATCGTGTCCCCCTCATACTGTGCAGCTTTTGCCCGCACGCAGATGCCGTCCGGACAGCTTGCCTCGGTCACGTCGGCGCAGCCGCCGGAAATAACAAGGATGTTATAACCGCCGTTCGGCGCGTGCAGTGTTACGGTTGTATCCTCGGAGAGCGGATATTCCGCCGTTCGTTCGCCGTTTACGTATACGACCGCCAAAGCGCCGTCCCTCCGGCTCAGACGCTGCACAGCAAAGAAGCCGAGCGCGAGCACGAGCAGCGCAGCGATAAGCAGTATATCCGCGCGAAGGCGGTCTTTTTTTGTCCGTTCAGACTTCATTTTGGATGCCCTTTTCGTAAAAAATCCGTCCGGCAGAGCCGGACGGATCTTCACAGGTGAAAATCAGATTCTCTGGATAACTCCCACGGGGCAGTTCTCCGAGCAGGCGACGCAGCCGACACACTTATCGTAGTCGATGCGGGCGAGATTGTCAACCACCTTGATGGCTCCGGTCGGGCAAACCTTCTCGCACTTCATGCAGCCGATGCAGCCCTTCGCGCAGGCGACGCGCGTCTGCGCACCCTTCTGGGTGTTGCTGCAGCGGACGATGGTCGGATCGATCGCGCGGCGAAGCGCGATGATGTGGTTCGGGCAGGTGCGGGTGCAGATGCCGCAGCCGGTGCACACGCTCGGGATGACCTTGGCCACACCGTTCACGACGTGGATGGCATCCGACGGGCAGGCGTTCTCACAGTCGCCGTAGCCGAGGCAGCTGTTCGGGCAGGCCCATTCACCCTGGAAGAGGATGTTCGCGGCCGAGCAGTTGTTGATGCCGGCGTACTCATACTTGTGCTTGGCTGTCTCACAGTTGCCGTTGCACTTGACGTAGGCGACCATCTCCACAACGTCCTCCGCCTCGACGCCCATGATTTCGGCGATCGCAGCGGCGGCGCCGTCGGCGCCGGGGACGCAGAGGTTGGTTTTCGTCTCTTCGCCTTCGGCGAGCGCCTTGGCGTAGCCGTCGCAGCCGGCGTAGCCGCACGCGCCGCAGTTGGCGCCGGGCAGACATTCGCGGATCGCAGGGAACATCTCGTTCTCGGGAACGCTCATGTACTTGGACGCGATAACAAGGATCAGCGCGGATACCGCACCGATGACGAGCAGAACAACTATTGCGCTTAAAACTCCAGACATGTCACTTTCCTCCCTTATGCGCCAAACAGCTTGTCAGCCATGCCGGCAAAGCCCATGAACGTCATGCTGGTGAGAGCCGCCGCCACGAGCGTGATGGGCAGACCTTCAAAGCATTTCGGGGGCTTGGCATGCTCGAGCGCCTTGCGGACGCCGCAGAAGAGGATCAGCGCGAGACCGAAGCCGACGCCGGCGGAGAAGCCGTTGACGCAGCTGAGCAGGAGGCCGCCGCCCATGGCCGTGTAGCCGTTGCTGACGTTCAGCAGCGTCACGGCGAGCACCGCGCAGTTGGTGGTGATGAGCGGGAGGTAAACGCCGAGGGACTTGTACAGGGGCGGGATGTACTTCTTCAGGAAGATCTCGACGAACTGCACGAGCGCGGCGATGACCAGGATGAAGATGATCGTGGAGAGATACTCCAGACCGTTGGGGACCATGACATACTGATAGATGAGATGCGTGGCGGCGCTCGCGAGCGTCATAACGAAGATAACGGCGCCGCTCATGCCGATGCAGGAGTCAAACTTCTTGGAAACACCAAGGAACGGGCAGATGGCGATGAACTGCACGAGAACATAGTTCTGCGTGAAGATCATGCCGAACATGATTTTCAGTACTTCCTTGAGCATCAGTTCTTCGCCTCCTTATCTTTCTCGGTGCAGCTGTCCGCGCTGCCGCAGCCGGCGCAGCCGCCGTCGCCGCAGCCCATTTCCGGCTTGAAGGTCTTGCCCTGCTTGGACAGGCCGAGCACGAGCATCGCCATGGCCAGACCGAACATGAAGAATCCGCCCGGCGTCTGGGAGATGATGCGGATGGTGTACTCTTCGGGGATGATCTGATAGCCAAACAGGCTGCCGGAGCCGAGAAGCTCGCGGACGACCGCCATGGCGGTAAGAACCATCGTATAGCCGATGCCCATGCCGAGACCATCAAAGAGGCTGTCGAGAACACCGTTCTTGTTGGCGAACATTTCGGCACGGCCGAGCACGATGCAGTTAACAACGATCAGCGGAAGGAAGATGCCGAGCGAGTTATAAAGATCGATAAGGTAGGCGTGCACCACCATTTCGACGAGCGTTACGAATGTTGCAACGACGACGATGTAGCACGGGATACGGATCTTGTCGGGGATGATCTTGCGAAGCGCCGAAATAACAACGTTGGAGCCGATGAGAACAAAGGTGAGCGCAACGCCCATGCCGAGACTGCCCTTGACCGTTACGGAAATGGCCAGGCAGGAGCAGCAGCCGAGCACCAACACGAGAACGGGGTTTTCCTTGAAAATACCGTTAACGAGGATCTGCATTCTTTTTTTCATTTTCTCCGCCCTCCCTTACTGGATCGCCGCAACGGCGGCGCAAGCGGCCTGCACGCCGTCGCGGACGGCGTTGCTGGTGAAGGTGGCGCCGGTCTTGAGCACAACACCGCTCACATCGCCGGAAAGGCCTTCAAACTTTTCGAGCATGGATGCTTCGCCGACCTTGCTGCCGACGCCCTGCGTTTCGCTGGAGACGTTGGCCTTCACGCAGAGGATCTTGCCCTCGGTATCAAAGCCGACGGTAACGGTCACGGCGCCGCCGTAGCCGGTCTTTTCCGCGGTGACAACATAGCCGGTGCCGTTGTCGCCTTCAAAAATGCCGGTGACGCCGCTCGCAGCGAGCTCGTCGCTCACGTCGATCTGCGTGAACTCGGCCGCGGCGGGAAGCACTTCCTTGCGGGTCTTTTCCGCTTCGATGCGGATGTTTTCTTCGATCACGGGCGCGGTCTTGGCGTTCGTGAAGCCGAGCAGCGCGGAGGCCACAAGGCAGATGACGACCAAGACAACAACGGGACGCGCCATTTCCGTCCAGAACGTATTTTTCTTTTCCATTACGCCTTGACACCTCCCACAGGCTTCGTCCGGCAGCCCTCGTTGATGTAGGGCACCAGCAGGTTCATCAGCAGCACGGCGAAGGAAACGCCCTCTGCGGAGTTGGCAAACACGCGGATCGCGGAGGTGAGGAAGCCGCAGCCGACAGCGAAAATCACGCGGCCCTTCGTCGTAAGCGGGCTGGTGACATAGTCGGTCGCCATGAAGATGGCGCCGAGCATGAGGCCGCCGGAGAAGACGTTCAGGAACGCGGTCGTCGCGTCAAAACCGTTGAAGAGGAACGTGAACACAAACGTGCTCGCGATGAAGCACACGGGGATCGTCACCTTGATGACGCCGCGCACTACGAGATACGCGCCGCCGATGAGCAGCGCCAGAGCGCAGGTCTCACCGAGGACGCCGCCGTGGTTGCCGAGGAAGAGCGTCATGAAGCTGCTCATGTCAAGGCCGGTGGCGGCCAGCGGCGTGGCGCCGGTGAGCAGGTCAACGCCCGGCGCGGTCACGGTGTGCAGGTAGTCCGTCATGCTCTCGGTGAAGGAGAGCATCATGGCGAGACGGCCGACAAGCGCGGGGTTCACAAAGTTGCAGCCGAGACCGCCGAAGAGCATCTTGACAATGATCACGGCGATGAAGTCGCCGATGAGGAGCTGCCAGATGGGCATCGTCACGGGGACGTTGTAGGCGATGAGAACGCCGGTAACGACCGCAGAGAGATCGGCAATGGTCTGCTCCTTCTTGAAGAGCTTGTTCCATACGAACTCGAGCAGCACGCAGTTGGCGGCGGAGACCGCCACGAGCAGCAGCGAGCGGAAGCCGAAGATAATAACGGACGCGATGAGCGCCGGGATGAGCGCGATGAGCACGTCGCGCATGACGCGCTGCGTCGTTGCGCCCTGCTTATGATAGTGGGGCGAGACGCTTACGATAAGACCGTTGTTCATTTTCCCGCCTCCTTCAGAGTTTTCATACGGTTGTCATACTCGCGGACGAGCGTCTTGGAGAGCTTGTTCACCTGCACGAGCGGGCGGTGGGCCGGGCACTGGAACGCGCAGCAGCCGCACTCGATGCAAAGGCCGACCTTCAGCGCCTTGAGCGCTTCGGCGTCGTTCTTCTCATAGGCGCGCTCAATCTCCACGGGCATGAGCTTCATCGGGCAGTGGTCGATGCAGCCGCCGCAGCGGATGCACGCCGTGGGCGTCACAGGACGGGCGTCCTTCTCGTTGAACGCGAGAATGGCGCTCGTGCCCTTGGCAACGGGAGCGTCCAAATCGTACTGGGCAACACCCATCATCGGGCCGCCCATGACGAGCTTCTTCGGCTCGCAGCCAAAGCCGCCGGCGAAGTCGATAACTTCCTTGCAGGCCGTGCCGATGGGGGCGATGACGTTCTTCGGCTCCTTGATGGCGGAGCCGTCAACGGTGATGCACTTCTCCACGAGCGGCATGCCGGTCGTGCAGTAATGCGCGAGCGTGGCAACGCTCGTCACGTTCATCACGACACTGCCCACATCGATGGGGAGCTTGCCCTCCGGCATGATCTTGCCGGTCGTGTGGTAAATGAGAACTTTTTCGCCGCCCTGCGGGTACATGCACGGCAGAGCGCGCACTTCGACGTGCTCGTCGTTCGCCGTGGCCGCCTTCATCTTTTCGATGCAGTCGGGCTTGTTGTCCTCAATGGCGATGATGATCTTCTTGACGTCCAGCCACTTTTCAAGCAGACGGCAGCCCTCGACGACCTCGTCGGTACGGTCGAGCATGGTGCGGTGGTCGCTCGTGATGTAGCCTTCGCATTCCGCGCCGTTGATGATGATCTCCTGGATGCGGGAGGTATCCTTCACATCCAGCTTGACCGCCGTCGGGAACGTCGCGCCGCCGAGACCGACAACGCCGCTGTCGCGCACGGCGTTGATGAAGCTCGCGTAATCGGTGATCTCCGGGGCCTTGACCGTGTCGGCGACGGTCATCTGCCCGTCGGACTCGATCACGACCGCCTGGCAGGTCGCGCCCATAAACTGCAGCATGGGGACGATCTTCTTGACCGTGCCGGAAACGCTCGCAAACACCGGGGACGAAACAAATCCGCCCGGTTCGCCGATCATCTGACCGACGTTGACGTGATCGCCGACCGCAACAACGCAGTTGGCGGGCTTGCCGATGTGCATACTCATCGGAATGGTCACCGTTGCCGGGGGCGGCATTTTGATCGCCTGCATCCCGGCGGTGTTCTTCCGATGGGGGATATGTACACCGTTCAGGTTTTTCCGTGACATCCTTTCCACCTCTTGTTTATATTTCGCTTCTTTGCAAACTCTTTACGGATCTCTGCGGACCCGTGCGGACGAAGAAAGCCGGTTCAGAGACATTTTTTACGGAAAATGTTGTCTATTCCACGCACTCTCCGCGTTATATCCCCTTGCGGACGGTGCGTTTTCATATGATGGATAACATTTCATTTTTTGTATGTTTTTCCATTTAATTTCCGCAAAAAAGCCCGAAAAAACCGGGTTTTTCCGACAAAATAATATAGCACATTTAAAGAATTAAATCCAGTACAAATTTTTGTTTTTTCATTTTTTGTTCATTTGCCGGAAAAGCGAAGGTGTTTTCCCCCCGCTTTGGGGGATACGTCTGCGGAGAATCCCCTTGTAATTGCGGCGGATATTTGTTAATATGGTGAAAGACTCGGATACTTCCGATCAGATGGAGAACAAGAAACATGAAAATCAACGAAATGACAGCCCTTCTCTCCGGCGAAGCGCGCACCGCCGCGGCCCACGCGGATGCGGACATCACCTCCGCCTACGCCGGTGATATGCTCAGCGACGTGCTCGCGCTCGGCTCCCAGCCGGACGTTCTGCTCACCGGCCTTCTCAATCCCCAGGTCATCCGCACCGCAGAGATGCTTGATACGGCGTGCGTCGTATTCCTGCGCGGCAAGGAGCCGGAGGCCTCGATCCTGGAGCTGGCGGAAAAATGCGGCGTTTGCGTACTTACCTCTCCCCTGGAGATGTATGATGCCTGCGGCATTCTGCATCAGCATGGGGTGACGGGGGCAAAATGAGCCCGCTCGTCCGAGAGTATGATGTCCCCGGCGACGATTTTGCCCGCGCCGGAGAAGCCTCCGGGCACATCAAATCCATACTGAAGGAGCTTGGTTTTGCTCCTGCCATGATCCGTCGCATCGCCATCACGACGTACGAGGCGGAGATCAACATGGTCATCCACGCCGGCGGCGGCCATGTGACCGCAACGATCACGCCGGATGCCGTCAAGGTCGTTTTCACCGACCACGGTCCGGGCATCCCCAACGTGGAGCTCGCCATGCGTGCGGGCTGGTCCACGGCGCCCCAGAACATCCGGGCGCTCGGCTTCGGCGCCGGTATGGGTCTGCCCAACATAAAAAAATACAGCGATGATTTTGACATACAGACCGAGGTCGGAAAGGGTACGACTCTTTCGATCACGGTGTATGCCGGAAAGGAGTCATCGTGAGCATCGGCTACGCTTCGATATATCTCGAAAACGAAAAATGTGTCGGCTGCACCAAGTGCATGCAGCGCTGCCCCACGGAGGCGATCCGCATCCGGGACGGCAAGGCGACCATCCTGCGCGAACGGTGCGTAGACTGCGGCGAGTGCATCCGCGTCTGTCCGCACCATGCGATGAAAGCGCGGGTGGACACGCTCTCGGAAGCGCTTGGAAAATACAAATACACAATCGCGCTCCCCGCGCAGGCGCTCTACGGGCAGTTCCCCGGCGTGCGCACCCGCGCGCCCATTCTCGAGGGGCTGCTGCGCATCGGGTTTGACAGCGTATTTGAAGTCGCCGCCGCCGCGGAAGTCATGTCCGCCGTGACGCACTACGAACTCAACTACGGCAACATCCCCCACCCGATCATCACGACCGACTGTCCGGTCATACTGCGCATCGTGCGCATCCGCTTCCCGTCGCTGCTGCCGCATCTGCTCAACTACCGCTCCCCGATGGAAGTCGCGGCGCGCTGGAGCAAGCGGCTCGCCGTAAAGGAAACGGGGCTTTCGGAAGAGGATATCGGCTGCGTATACATTTCCCCCTGCCCCGCCAAATGCGCGGGCGCCAAGGCCGCGCTCGGCACGGCGCGCCCGGCGATCACCGGCGTCGTGTCCATTGCCGAGGTTGCGCCCCGTCTCACCGCCGTGATGGGCGACATCGACGACCACGAGCGCTATGCCCAGGCGGGCGCCGCGGGCGTCAGCTGGGCGATCTCCGGCGGGCAGTCGTCCGCCGCGGGCGAGCCGAACCATCTCGCCGCCTCCGGCATCGAAAATGTCATCGGCATACTCGAAGCGCTCGAGGACGGCAAGCTCTCCAACGTGGATCTCATTGAGCTCAACGCGTGCTACCCCGGCTGTGTCGGCGGCGCTCTGACGGTGGAAAACCCGTTCATCGCGAAGGCACGCCTTCAGCAGATGATGATGGGCTTTGCTCCTCCCCTCCACCCCAACGACTGTCCCCGCGAGGATATGCGCTGGGAAAAGACCCCCACGGCGAGCTCCGCTCTCCGGC
>CAVEPP010000050.1:0-9270 GCA_963617605.1 Alloprevotella sp.
GCGTTTACATGTACATCTACACCGGCGGTGAGCCGCTTGTGCGCAAGGCCGATCTCATCAAGCTCTGCGAAAAGCACGACGACTGCATCTTCCTTGCTTTCACAAATGGCACGCTCATTGACGAAAAGTTTGCCGACGACATGCTGCGCGTAAAGAACTTCGTCCCGGCTATCTCTCTTGAGGGCTTTGAGGAAGCGACCGACTCCCGCCGCGGCGACGGTGTTTACGGCAAGGCGACGCACGCGATGAACCTTCTGCGCGAGCGCAAGCTGCTTTACGGCATTTCCTCCTGCTATACGAGAGAGAACTTTGAGTCGATCACATCGGAAGAGTATTACGACAGTCTCATCAAGATGGGCGCGTATTTCATCTGGTATTTCCACTACATGCCCGTCGGCAACGACGCCTCGCCCGAGCTTCTCCCGACGCCGGAGCAGCGCACCGAGATGTACCGCCGCATCCGCCGCTACCGTCAGACAAAGCCGCTCTTTGCCATGGACTTCCAGAACGACGCCGAGTTCGTCGGCGGCTGCATCGCGGGCGGACGCACGTATCTGCACATCAACGCCAACGGCGACGTTGACCCTTGCGTGTTCATCCACTATTCCGACTCGAACATCCGTGAAAAGACGCTGCTGGAGACGATGAAGTCCCCGCTCTTCATGGCGTACCACGACGGACAGCCGTTCAACGACAATATGCTCCGTCCCTGCCCGATGCTCGAAAACCCGGAGAAGCTGCGCGAGATGGTGAAGTCCTCCGGCGCGCATTCCACAGATATGCAGTCTCCGGAATCGGTAGAGCATCTCTGCGCCAAGTGCGACCGGTATGCTGCCGAGTGGAAGCCGGCGGCGGATAAGCTCTGGGCGGAAAACCGCGCGGAGCATGATGCGAAGTAAATCGGAAACCCTGTATACGGATGCGGCGCCCTGCCGCGTCCGTGTACGTATTTATACGAAGAAAGGTGAATGGTCATGGAAAAGAAATCCCTGAAAACCTATAAAACATGGGCGATCATTCTCGCCGTTGTAACCATGGTCCTCGGACTTATTATGATTCTCTGGCCGGGCATTTCGGCAGTTGCGATCTGCTATCTGATGGGCGCTGTCTGCATCGCCGCCGGAATTTACGAGATCATCCGGTATTTTGATCTCGGACTCATCGGTGTGCTGTTCCGGTACGATCTGTTTCTCGGTATTATGAGCGTTTTGGCCGGCGTGCTGCTGCTCCTGCATCCGAACGGAGCGCTCGTCATCCTGCCGGTCATTCTCGGCTTTTATATCATTCTCGCAAGTGTTTTTTCCATCCAGATCTCGACGGAGGCTCGTCATTTCGGCTTCTCCGGCTGGTGGGGCGCGCTGCTGCTCGGCATCGCGGGCGCAGTGCTCGGCGTGCTGATGATCTTTGATCCCTTCCAAGGCGCAAAGGCTCTGATGGTATTTACCGGCATTTCGCTGCTCGTGACCGGCATTGAGAGCATTTACGCCATTGTCTGCATTTCCAGGGTGTTCCGCTCCTCCGGACATCAGCAGATCATTGACGCCACCTGGCATGAGATCTAAACCCAATAATACGATAACAGGAAAAGACTCCGACTGATTTTTCAGCCGGAGTCTTTTCGTGTAGGAATGTTTTATTCAAGCGTGAGGAACAGCGCCATTTTGAAGCGTTTGTCGGCACGGACGAAGTGCTTGCCGCCGCGGGCGAAGCGGAAATTCTCTCCGGCGCGGATGGCGTGCTCTTTGCCCTCATAGCCGATGACACCTTCGCCGTCGAGCGCAAAGATCAGCGCATCGCCGGGGGCGGCGTGTTCGGTAAGGCCCGTACCAGCGTCAAACGCCATGAGCGCGAATTTCATCGTCTTGCTGCTGGTAACGTCCATGTTGACGATCTTTCCGTCCTGGTAGGGAACGAGCTCGCCGAGACGGAAAACCTCTCCGATTTTGACTGCCTGATTCATTGACTGATTCCTCCTGATATTGATTTCAAGATAAACGGCGGACGTGTCCGTGCGCATCCCGACCGGGACATCGGTGGGCGTTATAACGGCGTCCAGCGCGTGAAGCGTCCGCGTCTTTCCGCCGGGCATACCGACTTCGAGCGTTCCATCGGCGGCAATGAGCAGCTTGGGGGAAAAGTAGATCTCTGCGCTGATATCGGTCCCCGCGGCGAGTGAATAGCATACGGCATCCGTTTCGCCGCTGCAGAGTGCTTCCGATACAGTGCAGCCGGGGATCGGCGCATTTTTCTCCGCAAGAGAGAATACACAGCCGGGAGAATACTTCATGGCGGGCTCCTTTCGCGTTTTTTTACAGTGTATCACAAAGAAAACCGCTTTTCCACCTTTTTCCGCGTCAGTGCCGAAATCCGGGAAAAAGGTTGAAAAGAGGCCGCTTCGGGCGTAAGATATAATTTACAAAAAAGAATCTGGGGGAGGAAGAGCTTGAAATTCTTTCATTTGTCCGACCTGCATCTCGGAAGACGTATATACGAGTTTTCCCTGATCGATGACCAGAAATTCATTCTCGATGAGATCCTCTGCTTAATGGAGGAAGAGCGCCCCGACGCCGTCGTGATTGCGGGCGATATATATGACCGCGCCGTACCGAGCGCCGAGGCAGTCGAGCTTTTCGACCGCTTTCTCTGTGCACTCGCCGAGCGGCGTATTCCGGTGCTTGCCATCTCCGGTAATCACGATTCACCGGAGCGTATCGCGTTCGGCGCGGATCTTATGACGCCGAGCGGCGTTTTTCTCTCGCCGGTCTATAATGGTCATGTGGAGCCGGTGACGCTCCCGGACGCCTTCGGCAATGTGCGGTTTTATCTTCTCCCTTTCATCAAGCCGGCAAACGTCCGCCGCTTTTATCCGGACGCGGCGATCGAGAGCTATACCGACGCACTTCGCTGCGCCGTGGAGCATATGAATGTTGATCCGACGGCGCGCAATGTGCTTGTAACGCATCAGTTTGTGACCGGCGGCGTGCGTTCCGACTCAGAGGATATCACGGTCGGCGGCGCGGACAATGTGGACGCCGCCGTCTTTGACTGCTTTGACTATGTCGCCCTCGGCCACCTTCACGGCGCGCAGAAGATCGGCCGCGAAACGCTTCGCTATTCTGGAACGCCGCTCAAATACTCTTTCGCGGAAAAGAATCAGGTCAAGTCCGTCACAGTCGTGGAGCTGGGCGCGAAAGGGGACGTGTCCGTTTCTGCACTGCCGCTCACGCCGCGGCGCGATATGCGCGAGATACGCGGTACATATATCGAACTGACGCTTCGTGATTCCTACGCCGGTACAGACACCGAAGATTACATCCACGCCGTTCTCACGGACGAAAACGATATTCCGAACGCCCTCGCGCGGCTGCGCAGCATATATCCGAACTTGATGAAGCTCGATTACGATAACCTGCGCACGCGCACTTCTGCCGTTATTGCCGCAGAGGAGAGGCACCGGTCGATGACCGATGCAGAGCTTTTTGCTGAACTCTATGAGAAGCAGAACGGACAGAAGATGAGCGCTGAGCAAAGCGCTTATGCCGAGACCATTTTCGCCGCGCTTCGGGAGGAGGGGACGCTATGAGGCCGCTTCGTCTGACACTCAGCGCGTTCGGCGCGTATGCGCTCAAAACAGAGCTTGATCTCCGGCAGCTCGGGGAGCGGGGATTATACCTCATCACGGGCGATACCGGCGCGGGGAAGACGACGATCTTTGACGCGATCGCCTTTGCACTTTTCGGCACGCCGAGCGGCGACGGACGCGAAAGCTCCATGCTCCGCTCCAAATTCGCCGTCCCGGAAACGCCGACGGAGGTGGAACTTACCTTCTCTAACGCCGGAAAGGTTTATACCGTCCGGCGCAATCCGGAGTATGAGCGGCCCAAATCGCGCGGTGCCGGAACAACGAAGGAGCTTGCGCGTGCGGAGCTTACGATGCCGGATGGCCGCGTTATCACGCGCCGCGCCGATGTGGATGCGGCGATCCGCAATATACTTGGCGTGGACCGCTCGCAGTTCTGTCAGATCGCCATGATCGCGCAGGGCGAATTTCGAAAGCTCCTGCTGGCCGATACGAAAGACCGCCGGGAGATATTCCGCGATATATTCAAAACCGGTCGGTATACGCGCTTTCAGGAACAAGTGAAAAATGATTTCCTTGCGCTCAATCGTGAGCGGGAGGAAGCGCGCAAGGCGTTTGACCTGTATGCCGGCGGCATCCGGCTTCCGGAAGGTCGGGAGCTTCCGCCGGAGGATGAGTTGTCTGCCTTCCTTGCGGATCTTCTTGCGGAGGATCGCGCGGCGGATGAGGGGCTGAAAAACGCTCTGAAAAAAACAGAAAGTGAAATAGACGCTCTGACCGCTGCCGCGGCAAAGGCTGAAGAGGACGAAAAAAATCGCCGCGCACTCAAAGAGGCGGAGACATCGCGCGCTGCGGCGGAAGAAGCCGTGAAAAAATTGCGTCTTGCGCTGGAAACAGAAAAGCGGCGGCAGCCGGAGCTTGACGCGCTGGATAAAACGCTCTCCGAGCTGGAAGAAGAGCTCAAAAGGCATGCCTCTCTCTGCGCAAAGGAAACAGAGACCGCCGCGGCGCAGAAAACGGCAGATGCCGCGATGAAGCGTCTTTCTGCGCTCGAAGCATCGCGCAGAGAATTGCAGGAGCGGGTTTCCCGGGAGCGCGAGGAATACCACGCGCTCGCTTCCGCGGCGGAGAAGCTTGTGATCCTCCGGCAGGAGAAAACCGTTCTGGATCAATTTCTGGAAGAGATCGGAAACTATGAAACCGCTCTTCAAGCCCTTACGGAGAAGAAGGCCGCGGCGGATGATGCGCTTGCGGCATATACCGAGGTACGCCGTACCGAGGAACAGCTCTCCGCTAAGGCGCAGGAGCTGCGCCGAAGATTTAATGACGAGCAGGCAGGAGTATTTGCGTCCTCGCTTCGGGAAGGTGAGCCCTGTCCTGTCTGCGGCGCGCTGACGCACCCGAACCCCGCGCATTGCGCGCCTGACGCACCGGATGAGAAAGCCGTGAAAGACGCGGAGAAAAAAGCCAGAGCCGCACAGGAGCACGTAAACGAGGCAAGCGCGGCCTCCGGCAGTGCGAAAACCGCCTATGAAGCGGCCCGGAAGGAAGCGGAGAAGCAGAAAGAAAAACTGTTCGGTGCCGGAAGCGAGATTAACCTTGAAGCGGAAAAGAAAGCCGCCGCATGCCGCTGCTCCGATAAGGACCGTGAGATCGCGCGGGAAGAGCAAAATGCCGCGCGCTATGAAGCTCTCACCGAACAGATCCCAGCAGAGGAAAAGCAGCTCTCCGCCATGGATGATCCGTTTGCTGCGGCGCAGAGCGAAAACGCGGCGACACAGAGCACACTCTCGGTGCTCTGGGCGGCAGTGGATGAGCTCCGCGCGGACATAAAGTATGAAAACGCGGCGGATGCGGAAAAGGAGAAAATGCGCGCGCTCATACGGCAGGCGGAGATCCATGCGGCGCGGGAAAATGCCGAGAAAGCGCTCCGCGCTGCCGAACAGCGGCTGTCTGCGGAGAAGGGGCGGGCGGAGCAGCTGGAAAAGATCCTTGCCGACGCGCCGTCCGACGATCCGGCCGGACTTGCTGAGGCAAAAGAACGTCTCGCAGCGCAGAAACAGGAGATACTGCAAAAGCGTCTCACGCTCAACAGCCGCATCACGGCAAACGAAAGCGCGAAAGCGGGCATAGACAAAAAAACGGCCGAACTCAGGGAGCTTACCGCGCGCTGGACATGGATGAAGCCGCTGGCCGACACCGCGAACGGCGCGCTTTCCGGAAAGGAGCGCGTTTCGCTGGAAACATATGTGCAGATGACGTACTTTGACCGCATCCTTGCGCGCGCTAACGCACACCTGATGCGTATGTCCGGCGGGAAATACGATCTCAAGCGCCGCGAGAGCGCGGCGAAGCTCAATACACAGAGCGGGTTGGAGCTTGATGTGATCGACCATTATAACGGCAGTGAGCGCAGCGTCAAAACGCTCTCCGGCGGCGAAACGTTCCTCGCCTCGCTCTCACTCGCGCTTGGACTTTCGGAAGAGATCCAGTCGAGCGCCGGCGGGGTGCAGATGGACACGCTCTTTGTAGACGAGGGCTTCGGCTCACTCGACGAGGAGACGCTCCGGCAGGCCATGCGTGCGCTGCGTGAGCTCTCCGAGGGCGACCGGCTCATCGGCATCATTTCCCACGTATCCGAGCTTCGCCGGGAGATCGACCGGCAGATCGTCGTTACGCGCTCGCCGGACGGCGCGAGCCGTGCAAAAATCGAGATAGAATAAAGAGAAAATAAAAGGAGAAAAGGATCCATGAAAGTTCTTATCATCAACGGCAGCCCCCGTGCAAACGGCAATACGGACATTGCGCTGCGCGAAATGGAAAAGGTCTTCGCTGAAGAGGGGGTGGAGACGAAGCGGCTGAATATTGGGACGCAGATGATCCACGGCTGCGTTGCATGCAACGCCTGCCTCCGAACGGGCAAGTGCGGCTTTGACGATGTGGTGAACCGCGCCGCCGACATTCTCCGCGACTGCGACGGACTCGTCGTGGGTACGCCTGTGTATTTTGCTTCGGCTAGTGGCACGCTCATATCGTTCCTTGACCGGCTCTTCTACTCTGTGCCGTACGATCTCACGATGAAGGTCGGCGCTTCCGTCGCCGTGGCGCGCCGCGGCGGCACGAGCGCGACGTTTGACGAGCTCAACAAGTATTTTACCATCAGCGGTATGCCGGTCGTATCCAGCCAGTACTGGAACAGCGTCCACGGCTGCCAGCCGGGCGAGGCGGCGCAGGACGCCGAAGGTCTCCAGACGATGCGCACGCTGGCGAGAAATATGACATTCCTGATGAAGAGCATCGCGCTTGGGCGGCAGAAATACGGTTTGCCCGAAAAGGAAGAGCGCGTCGGAACAAACTTTATCCGCTGAGTATTTGGAAATATATAAAATATTGTATTGATTTTTTCCCTGCATGACGATATGATAAAACGAAAACCGGATGAGCCGGTCAGCAATGAGGAAAGGACAGGCATCCCGCCTTTTTCTATGGAAACGATCACATCCCGGAAAAACTCCCGCGTGCAGACGCTGCGTGCGCTCGGGAGAGACAAGGCATACCGCCGCGAGCGGGGGCTCTTCCTCTGCGACGGGGAAAAGCTGCTCACCGAGGCACTTGCAAACGACGCGGATATCGCGGAAATATATCTGCGCGGAACGAAGCCGACAGTTTCTCTGCCGGATACCCCGGTCTATGCACTCTCTGCGGATGTGTTCGACTATGCCTCTCCGCTCGAGCACAGCCACGGCCCGCTTTTCACTGTTCGGACAAAGCCTCTTCCGGAGAGCGTCCGGCCCGACCGGGTCATCGTTTTGGAAAATGTGCAGGACCCCGGCAATGTCGGCACGGTGCTTCGCACTGCGGCGGCTCTCGGCACGGAGCTTGTGGTGCTCCTCGGCGAGTGCGCCGACCCGTATAACCCGAAAACCGTTCGTGCCGCGATGGGCGCGCTCTTCCGCCAGCGAATCTGGGAGACCAATCTCCCCGCACTCTGCGCAAAGCTCTGTGAATGGGAGCTTCCGCTCTGCGGTGCGGCGCTTCGGGCGGAGAGTGTGGATGTAAACAGCGTCTCGCTCCGCCGCGCGGCCATCGCCGTCGGCAATGAGGGACGGGGCCTTACCGACGCGCTTCTCGAAAAGTGTGATACGAAGATCATTCTCCCCATGACACCCGGCAGCGAGTCGCTCAATGCAGCGGTCGCGGCGTCCATTCTGATGTGGGAGATGTGGACGCAGCGCGGATAATCTTAACGAGGGGAGAAAGAAAATGTCGCAGCTTCGGTACTGGGTATGGCTTGCCTCCATGGATGGTGTGCGCCCGATCACGCTGTATCGCGTGATGGAGCACTTCGGCGGTGCGATGGAAGCCTATTTCGCGCCCGAAGAGCGGCTTTCCGAGCTCGATGACCTTTCCGCGCAGGAACGGCGGATTTTGTCCGGCCGAAACCTTGAGCGCACCGAGCAGATCCTTGCGCTCTGCCAGGAAAAGAACATCCGCATCCTCACGCTGCACGACGCCGCTTATCCCGACCGGCTGCGGCAGATCGCCGACCCGCCGCTTGTTTTGTATGTCCGCGGGAATCTCCCGTTTCTCGATGAACTGCCGGTGATTGCAATCGTCGGCACGCGAAAGGCGAGCGCTTACGGGATCAAGGTTGCTACACGTCTGGGGCAGGAGATCACTACCTACGGCGGGTGCGTCGTTACCGGTATGGCGCTCGGCGTGGACGGAGCCGCCGCCCGCGGCGCGCTGCTCGCGGGGAAACCGTGCGTCGGCGTGCTCGGCACGGCGATCGACGTCAATTATCCCGCAGCCAATTCGCTTCTCATCGATGATGTTGCCTCGACCGGGGCCATTATCAGCGAATTTCCACCGCTCTATCCGACGAAGCCGGAAAACTTTCCCCGCCGCAACCGCGTTATCAGCGGCCTTTCCTGCGGCGTATGCATTGTGGAAGCGCCGGCGCGCAGCGGAGCGCTCATCACTGCCAATCACGCGCTGGAGCAGGGGCGCGATGTATTTGCCGTCCCGGGCAATATCGACAGCCCGAACAGCGCCGGAACCAACGCGCTCATCCGCGACGGCGCCAAGGCGATCACCGGCGCACAGGATATCCTTTCAGAGTATGAAGGGCTCTATCCCGACCGCATCCAATACGATACGGAGCTGTATTCTCCGCCGAAAAGAGCGGAAACCCCACCGGTTTCGGCAAAAACAGAGATTGACAAGCCGAAGACGATACCGTATAGTGACCTCGAAAGCCGTCTGACGGAGTATACGGAGGATCACAGGGCTCTTCTGCGCTGCATTTCGCGGGGCGAGACCCATGTGGACGAAATGGCGGCTTCCACCGGTTTTTCCGCGGCAAAGGTGCTCGCGTGCATGACGGTGCTCACTATCCGCGGCGCAGTCAAGCCTCTGCCGGGAAAGCGGTATTCATTGAACCTGAAGTAAGGACGATAGTATAATGGCGCAAGCAAAAAAGGATCTTGTTATTGTGGAGTCTCCCGCCAAGGCACGGACGATTGAAAAGTACCTCGGCGGCGACTATAAAGTCATCGCATCCATGGGCCACCTCCGCGATTTGCCGAAGAGTAAGCTTGGCGTGGACATTGAACATGGCTTTACGCCGGAGTATATTCCGGTCGCCGCGCGGTCGGATGTTATTACTGAACTGAAAAAGCGTTCCAAAG
>CAVEPP010000051.1:0-8961 GCA_963617605.1 Alloprevotella sp.
GAACTGTGAGGTCGAAAGCGTTCCGACCGCGCCGCGCGGATCGGCGCGCAGAAATTCGATCAGAAAACGCCCAATGCTGTACAAAAGAAGATACATTCCCGCGAGAAGTCCGTCACCGCGGTGCTTCTTTTCGAGAAGCAGCAGCGCACCGGCGAGCAGAAAATCGCCTGCGGCGGAAAAGAGCTGCGTCGGCCAGAGCGGGATCCCTGCCGGAGCCATGCTGTCCGCCGGAAATACAACGCCGAGAAAGCTCTCCGTCGGCTTGCCAAAGCAGCACCCGGCGAGAAAGCAGCCGATGCGCCCAAAGCCCTGCGCAAGCGCCACGGCGGGGATGAAGCAGTCCACCCAGCGAAGAAAGGGGAGCAAACGCTTCCGGCAGTAGAGATACGCGGCGCCGAGGCCGCACACGATGCCGCCGTAGACAACAAAGCCCTCGGAGCCGAGCGCGCCGAGCGGGTCGGCGCGAAATTCGCTCCAATGCGCGAAAAGGAAAAAGAGCTTTGCCCCGGCAAAGCCGGTAACAAGAATGAGAAGGATGAGCGTGTTGACGGTCGGCGTATCAAAGCCACGCTCCTCGGCGCGCCGCCAGATGAGCAGCAGCGCCGCGGCGATGCCGATGCCGATGCAGAGCCCGTAGCCGTGCACCGTGAGACCGCCGATCGAAAAAAGGTCGTTGTACATGGTTATTCCTCTTCGGGGAGACGGTACGCGCCGCACCCTCTTATGCGCAGCTCAAAGCACGCGCCCTCGCCGTAATCGCCGTCCATCGCGGCGCGGAAGGCTTCATAGTCCGCTGCCGGGACAAGACACTGGATGCACCCGGCAAAGCCGCCGCCGTGGATACGCCATGCGCCCTTCCCTGTGAGCAGCGCCGCGGCGCGGTCGAGCGCCGACGCCATCTCCGTCCGCTCCGGGTGCAGCGCGGGGACGACATTTCGCAGCAGCGTGCGGGACGATGCGCCTGAGGCGTTCATGTTCCGGATATACTCCGGCATGTCGCCCTCTTGCAGCGCCGCGGCCATGCGCACAACGCGCGCGTCCTCGGCGAAAAAGTGTTCGGCGCGGTCTGCGGCGACGGGGGATATATCCTGCGCGATACGCTCGCGCATCTCCGGCGCGGCGAACGCCGCGGGGTCCACCTGCCGCAGAACGTCTTTCCCGAACGCCCTGGCAACGGCGGTCATGTCGCGCGGGATGGCGGCATAGTCCGGCGTGAGATCGTCGTGGCGCGAGTGCGTGTTCACGGCGCAGAGAACGTAGCCGTGCGCGCGGAAATCAAACGCGATGCGCGAAACGTCCGGGCGTTCCCTGTCGGCAAAATCGATCTTTGTGATGCCGCCGAATGCGCTTGCGGCCTGATCCATCAGTCCGCTCGGCTTGCCGAAATAATCGCGCTCGGCGCTCTGGCCGATGCGCGCGAGCGTGAGCGCGTCCACGCACCCCCCGTTATAAAGCGCGGAGAAGATCGCGCCGGTGAGGATCTCGAACGCCGCCGAGGACGAAAGTCCGCCTCCGGCGGGGACGAGTGAATGGATGCACGCGCGCCAGCCTCCGATGCGAAGCCCTCTCGCGGCGAACTCCGCCGCGACGCCGCGGATGAGCGCGGCGGTCGTGCCGGTCTCGTCCGCGCTCGGCGTAAGATCGCCGAGCGGCACGCGCACCCGGCCGAAGCCGTCGGAGACGATCTCCACGGCGTTGTCCGCCGTGGGCGCGGCAGCGGCGGCGGCGTCCAGCGTGACTGCGGCGCAGAGCACGATGCCGAGCTGGTGGTCGGTGTGGTTCCCGGCAAGCTCCGTGCGCCCTGGTGCGCTGATTAAAAGCGCGTCCGGCGCATCGCCGAACGTCCGGAGATATTCTTCGCAAAGCCGCGCATAGCGCGCTCTGGCCGCGTCCGCCGCGCCATAGAGCGCTGCGAGCGGGGCGTCGTACTCTCCGGCGGCCAGCCGGTCTTTCCATGCAGATATATTCACCGAGATTATCCTCCGGTTCATACATTATATAGGGATACACGATTGATTATAATTCGCGCGGGTGTGCCGTGTCAACAGAACAGCGCCGGAAGGATGTCACTTCCGGCGCTGTATAGCGTGCATAGAGTTTTATTCGATCCCGGCGATCAGTTCGGCGAGCGTGTCGGCGCTCACGCCGACGGTGGAGAAGAAGGCGTAGGAATAACCGCTGCTCGTCCACGTCGCCGAGAATACGTTCTCACCGTCACCCTTTTCCGTCACGGAGAGATCACCGACCGTCACGGTCTCGGTTTTGGCGTAGGTCGTATAATCGCCGCTGATATCCTCCGAGCCGGTGCCCTTGCGGAGACTGGCGCGGTCGTCGTCGCCGCCGTACTGGATCTCCAGAATTTTATCGCTGTCGTCCAGAACACGGATAGCGGACTGCGAAAGTCCGGCGACGGTCTCCGGAGCGGTCATGCCGTAGCCGAGAAAGGCCTCGGCTTCGTCCATCGTGACAACGTCCAGCCACGGATTCGGGATCTGCGTATCGGAGGGAAGTGTCGTCACCGCGCCGCACGCAGCAAGCGCGAGCACGAGGGTAAGAGCAAGTACAATAGAAAGAATCTTTTTCATGGTGTGGGATAAACTCCTTTTGTTTTGTTTGAGCCGCCGTGCGCATCGGCGTCTGATTATAGGACGGCGCCGCGTTCGGAATGTTCCAATATTTCTTGAAAAAATAAAAACATAGTGCTATAGTAGGCAAAACAAAAGCAAAAGAAGGTGCGATCTATGATACGGGAAGAATTTCGTCCGATCCTTGCAAGTCTGGAAGCCGGCCGCAGCGCCGTGCTGCGCCGGACGGTGGACGGCGTGGAGTATACAAGACTGTTCCGCCCGCGCGAGAGGCTCATTCTGCTCGGCGGCGGACACATCGCGCAGCCGCTCTGCCGCATGGCGGCGATGCTGGATTTTGACGTGACCGTCGTAGACGACCGGCCGGACTTTGCCGCCGCGTCGCGCTTTCCGGAAGCGGCGCACACCGTGTGCGACGCCTTTGCCGCGGCGATCGCGGCGCTCAAACTCCGGGAGACCGACTATGTCTGCGTTATCACGCGCGGCCACCGCTGGGATGCCGACTGCCTGCGGCAGATCCTCTCCGGGGCGATGCCGTCGTATCTCGGCATGATCGGCTCGCGCCGCCGCGTGGCGGGGCTGATGAAGCTTTTGAAGGACGAGGGGTACGACGCGGAAAAGCTCGCCGCCATCCACGCGCCCATCGGTCTTGCCATCGGCGCGGTGACGCCCGCGGAGATTGCCGTTTCCATCTGCGCGCAGCTCGTGGAGCACCGCCGCGCTCTCCCGGAAACAGAATATCCCGGCACGCTGCTGGAGCAGACGAATTCCGACCTTTCCGCTATCCGGTATTTAGCGGAAAACGAAGAGCCGAAAGCACTGCTGCTCGTGCTCACATCCACGGGCTCCACGCCGGTGAAATCCGGCTCGCTCATGGCCGTCAACAAGCTCGGCACGGGCTACGGCACCATCGGCGGCGGATGCAGCGAGGCCGCGGCGATGCAGCGCGCGCGGAAGATCATCGGCACGGGCGAGAGCTGCGTTATTGAGATCGACATGACGAACGACGTTGCTGCGGACGAGGGCATGGTCTGCGGCGGAACGATGCGCGTCCTCATCGAGGACGCTTCGGAGAACAACGCGTGAAGGCGCTCATTGCCATGAGCGGCGGCGTCGATTCCTCCGTCGCGGCGTATCTCGCGCAGCGCGAGGGGTACGAGTGCATCGGCTGCACGATGAAGCTCTATACGAACACCGACGCCGGGATATCCGAAAAGCACACCTGCTGCTCGCTCGACGATGTGGAGGATGCCCGCGCCGTAGCCTACCGGCTTGGGATGCGCTACTGCGTTTTCAATTTTTCCGAGGGCTTCCGCGAGCAGGTCATGCTGCCGTTCTGCGAGGCTTACCGCCGCGCCCGCACGCCGAACCCCTGCATCGAGTGCAACCGGCGCATGAAGTTCGATGCGCTCTTCCGCCGCGCCGAAGAGCTCGGCTGCGAAAAGATCGTCACCGGCCACTATGCGCGCATCACGCGGGAAAGTGAAAAATACATCCTCCAAAAGGCGCTCGACGAGACGAAGGACCAGAGCTATGTGCTCTATGCCATGACGCAGCGGGAGCTTGCGCACACGCTCTTTCCGCTGGGAGCCATGCGCAAAAGCGAGACGCGCGCCATCGCCGAGGCGCAGGGCTTCATAAACGCGCGCAAAAGGGACAGCCAGGACATCTGCTTTGCCCCGGACGGCGACTATGCCGCCGCCATTGAGCGCCTGACGGGGGAGAAGAGCATCCCCGGCGCATTCGTCTCCACGGACGGGCGTATCCTTGGCGAGCATAAGGGGATCATCCATTACACCGTCGGCCAGCGCCGCGGTCTCGGCATCCCGCACGGCGAGCGGCTGTACGTATGCCGGATCGATCCAGAGAAAAACGAGGTCGTCCTCGGCGAAGAGAAGGACCTGTACCGGAGCGAGACGGCGGTATCGGATGTGAACTGGATCTCCGGCGATACGCCGGAAGCGCCGGTGCGCTGCGCGGTAAAGATCCGCTACCGCGCGCGGGAACAGGCCGCGACCGTGTACCCGGAGGAAAACGGCCGCGCCCGCATCGTGTTCGACGCGCCGCAGCGCGCCGTGACGCCGGGACAGGCGGCGGTATTCTACGACGGCGACACCGTTCTCGGCGGCGGTACGATCGACTGAGTTTGCCGACGCTCGCACACGGCGGGAAGATTTCCTCTTGCGCGCCGCGCCGATCTCTGGTATAAACATGGGGAAAGAAGGGAGGCGGTATCCTTGCCGGAAACGCCGAAAAACGAAAAAACGACGCTCTCCAAACGCGATAACCTGTTCATGGCGCTCAAATACCTGATGTGCACCGCGGGCGCGGGCATCATCCAGTTCGTGAGCTTCACGCTGCTCAATACTGTGGCGCATTTTGACCGCTTGCCGGTCTTTTTGAAGCTGTTCCCGAGCGCGGCGGTCACGGAGCTCAAATACGGCCCCTCGTACTTCGTAGCGCTGGCGCTCTCGGTGATCTTCAATTTTACCGCGAACCGGAAATACACGTTCCGCAGCGCAAACAACGTGCCCATCGCCATGGCGAAGGTGCTCGGGTACTATCTTGTGTTCACACCGCTTTCCATCTGGTGGGGCGAGGCGCTCGCGCAGCACGGCTGGAACGAATTTGCGATCCTCGTGCCGACGATGCTCGTCAACGCCGTCACGGAATTTCTCTTCAACCGCTTCGTCGTGTTCCGCGATTCGATCAACACCGCCGTAAAAAAATAAGACGAAAAAGCAAAGCGCCGGAAGGATCCTTGTCCTTCCGGCGCTTTGCCGTATATGGGAAAAATCAGACAACGTGCAGCACATCCGCGAGCAGACCGAAGATGACGCCCCCGGCGTAGAGAAGCCCCGCCGTTACGAGATTATCGCGCCAGTCGCGATTCATGCGCAGCAGCACGAGAAGTCCCACGCCCGAGCCGACGAGAAGGCCCGAGAGCATCGCCCCGCCGGACATCGCGCCTTCCAGATAGAGCGTTGTGAGCACGACGCTGGCCGCGCAGTTCGGGATGAAGCCGATAATGCCGCCGAGCAGCTCGCCGACCACGGGGCGGTTGAGCACGAACGCGCCGAGTGTTTCCGGCCCTACGGCCTCCACCAGAAGATTCAAAACGAACGTCACGACGAAGAGAAACGCGAAGATCTTGAGCGTATGGCGCAGCGCGGATTTGAAGATGCCGTCCTCGCAGTGGCAGTGCTCCTGCTCGCACATCTCGTGGATGGATTTCTTCCGCTCATAGCCGAGCTTTGCCGCCACGGTATCGACCGTCACGCCGAGAATGATACCGGCGAGCGCCTTGTAGCCGAGGAGCTTCAAAATGAGCGAAGCCGGGGCGCTGCTTGAAAGAAGGATCGGCAGCATCTCGTCCGAGGTGGAGAGAAACACCGCGAGCAGCGTTCCGCGCGTGATGATGCCGCCGACGTAAAGGTTGGCGGTCGCGGCGGAAAAGCCGCACTGGGGGATCACGCCGAGCGCCGCGCCGAGCACCGGACCCCAGCGCCCCGCGCGGTGGACGAGCGCCACGGTCTTTTCCTCGGCGCGGTCTTCAATAAATTCGATCGCAAGATACGCCGCAAAGAGAAACGGCAGCAGTTTCAGACTGTCGATCACGGTCTCGCGCAAAACTTCCAAAAGCAAAGGGACAAACCTCCTGAGAGCAAAGTAACAAACAGTATATCACACAACTGCCGAAATGTTCCACTGAAATTGCAGATTTCTTTTCCTTTTTTGCGGTTGCTTTTCGCTGCGGAATGGCGTATAGTATAACGACGGAAGAACAAATGTACGCAACAGGGGGACTTGCCCGTGAAATTTATCAGTACCAGGGGAAAAGCGCCGGCGGTCACGGCAGCGGAGGCCATCCGGCGGGGACTCGCGCCGGACGGCGGGCTGTATGTGCCGGACGAGCTGCCGGTCTTTTCCGCAAGCGATCTCGAAGCGCTTTGCGCGCTGCCGTATGCGGAGCTTTCCGCCGCGGTGCTCGAACGGTTTCTGCCCGGCTTTTCGCGCGAGGAGCTGCTGGAATATACGAAAAAGGCCTATGCGAGCTTTGACGCCGCCGCCGTCGTGCCGCTGCACGCGCTGGGAGATAAGCTCTGGACGATGGAGCTGTTCCACGGCCCGACGTGCGCCTTTAAGGACGTGGCGCTGCAGATCCTGCCGTACCTTCTCGCCGCGAGCGTGAGAAAATGTGCGGACGATCACACCGTCGCCATCCTCGTCGCCACGAGCGGCGACACCGGCAAGGCCGCGCTCGAAGGCTTTGCGGATGTTCCGGGCACGAAGATCGCGGTATTTTATCCCGACGGCGGCGTTTCGGACATCCAGCGCGCGCAGATGGCGACGCAGGGCGGGGACAATGTTCTCGTGCTCGCCGTGCGCGGCAACTTTGACGACGCGCAGACCGGCGTGAAGGACATCTTTGCCGACGCCGCGCTCACTGCCGAGCTCGACCGGGCGGGCGTCGTGCTCTCGAGCGCAAACTCCATCAACTGGGGCCGCCTCGCGCCGCAGATCGCGTATTATTTCGCCGCCTATGCCCAGCTGCTGCGTGCGGGCGCCGTCGCCCCGGGCGAGCGTGTGGACTTTTCCGTGCCGACCGGCAACTTCGGCGATATTCTCGCCGGATACTTTGCCAAACGCGCCGGTCTCCCGGTCGGAAAGCTGCTGTGCGCCTCAAACAGCAACAACGTGCTGACGGACTTCCTGCGCACGGGCGTATACGATAAAAACCGGCCGTTCCTGCGCACGATGTCCCCCTCGATGGACATTCTCGTATCCTCCAATCTCGAGCGGCTTCTCTATCTCGCCGCGCAGGACGGGGAGCGGGTGAGCGAATGGATGTGCGCTCTTCGCGGCGAAGGGAAGTACGCCGTCGGCGAAGAGCTTCTCCGACTTTTTGCGGACGAGGGCTTTGCCGCCTTCTTCGCGTCCGAGGAGGAAACGGCGCGCGTCATCCGCGCTGTGTGGACGGAAAAGGGCTATCTGGCCGATCCGCACACCGCCGCGGGCCTGTCCGCGGCGGAGCAGTACCGGCGCGAGAGCGGGGAAGCGCGCCCGACGGTCGCGCTCTCCACGGCCTCGCCCTTCAAGTTTGCCGCGGCGATGCTCGCCTCGCTCGGCGAGGATGCGCCGGAAGATGACTTTGCCGCGCTCGACACGCTCTCCGCGTTTGCCGAAACGCCGATCCCCGCGCCGCTCGACGCGCTGCGGAAGCGGGAAGAGCGGTTCAAAACCGTGGTTGATAAAGAGGAAATGCGCGAATCTGTGAAAAACTGGCTGGTGAAATGATATGAAGCATGTGGTGTTCCTCGGCGACGGCATGGCCGATGAGCCGTTCGCCCCGCTCGGCGGCCATACGCCGCTCGAGCTTGCCCGGCATCCGGGCATGGACTTTTTAGCGTCGCAGGGAGAGTTCGGCCTTACGCGCACCGTGCCGCCCGGAATGCCTGCGGGCAGCGACACGGCGAACCTCTCCGTTTTCGGCTACGATCCCAAGATCTATTATTCCGGCCGCTCGCCGCTCGAAGCGGCCAGCATGGGCATTCCCCTTGCGCCGGAGGATGTGACGTACCGCTGCAATCTCGTGACGCTCTCGGACGCCGATAAGATCGAGGACGCCGTGATGATCGACTACAGCGCCGACGATATCTCCAACGAGGAAGCGCATGAACTCATCGCCGCGATCGCGCCGCTCTATGCCGCGGCAGGCTGTGAGCTGCACGCGGGCTTCCGTTACCGTCATTGCCTCGTGCTGCGCGCTGCCGCTTCGGGCGCCAAGCTCACGCCGCCGCACGACATCACCGGAAAGCCCGTGGCGGGCCGTCTTCCGGAGGGGGAGAACAGCGCGCTCCTGCGCTCACTGATGGAGCGCTCGCGCGAAATTCTCCGTAACCATCCGGTGAATCAAAAGCGCGTGAAGGCCGGGCTGCATCCGGCGAACAGCGTCTGGTTCTGGGGCGAGGGACGCCGCCCGGCGCTCACGCCGTTCCGGGAAAAATTCGGCATTGCGCGCGGCGGCGTCATCTCCGCGGTCGATCTCGTACAGGGCATCGGCGTGTGCGCGGGGCTGGAGGTAATCCCTGTGGCGGGCATTACCGGCAATTACCACACGGACTTTGCCGCCAAGGGCCGCGCGGCGGTCGAGGCGCTGCAAAGCGGATTTGATTTTCTCTACATCCACGTGGAGGCGCCGGACGAGTGCGGGCACCATGGCGAGGCAAAGGAGAAGATCTGGTCCATCGAGCAGATCGACGAGAAGATCATCCTTCCGGTGCTGGAATATCTGCGCGAGAGCGGGGAAGCGTTCTCCGCACTCTGCATGCCCGACCACCCGACGCCGCTCGCCAAGCTCACCCACACGCCGACG
>CAVEPP010000052.1:0-8953 GCA_963617605.1 Alloprevotella sp.
AATCGTAATGAACCCGTGAAAGGAAGAAATAGAGCATGTCACAGTACCGTACCCATACTTGCGGGGAGCTCCGCGCCGCCGACGCGGGCAAAACCGTAACGCTGGCCGGATGGATGGAGAACGTCCGCGAGGTCGGCAATAACTTCGCGTTCGTCGTCCTGCGCGACTTCTACGGCACGACGCAGATCGTCGTCGATTCCGCCGAGATGATGAAGACCGTCAAGGGCATCAACAAGGAGAGCACCATCGCCGTCACCGGCACGGTGCGTCTGCGTGAGAGCCCCAACGCCAAGCTCGCTACCGGCGAGATCGAGGTCGTGCCCGAGAAGATCGAAATCCTCGGCCGCTGCCGCTACAACGAGCTGCCGTTTGAGATCAACCGCAGCCGCGAGGCCGACGAGAGCGCGAGACTCAAGTACCGCTATCTCGATCTGCGCAACCCCGCCGTCAAGAACAACATCATCCTGCGCTGCAACGTCGTTGCGGCGCTGCGCCGCGCGATGATGGATCACGGCTTCCTCGAGATCACGACGCCGATCCTCACCGCCTCGTCCCCCGAGGGCGCGCGCGACTATCTTGTCCCCGCCCGCAAGCACCCCGGCAAGTTCTACGCTCTGCCGCAGGCGCCGCAGCAGTTCAAGCAGCTCCTCATGACGAGTGGTTTTGACAAGTATTTCCAGATCGCCCCCTGCTTCCGCGACGAGGACGCCCGCGGCGACCGCTCGCCCGGCGAGTTCTACCAGCTCGATATGGAGATGGCGTTCGCCTCGCAGGAGGACGTGTTCGCGGTGCTCGAGGACGTGCTGCCGCCGATCTTCGCAAAGTACGGCACGTACGATATCGCCTCCCAGCCGCCGTTCCGCCGCATCCCGTATATGGAAGCGATGGACAAGTACGGCTCCGATAAGCCCGACCTGCGCATCGACCTCACCGTGACGGACATTTCCGCCATGGTGCAGGATACCGGCTTTGAGCCGTTCGTCGGTCAGGTCGTCAAGGCGGTGCCGGTCTCCGGCTGCACGCTCACCCGCAAGCAGATCGACAAGCTCTGCGCGGACGTGGAAGTCCAGGCGGGCCGCAAACCCTATTGGCTGCGCATGGACGAGCACGGCGCGCTGGTCGGCGGCGTGGCGAAATTCTTTGCCGGTAAGGAAGAAGCTCTCAAGGAGGCTCTCGGCCTTACGCCCGATACGCTCGTGCTCATCTCCGCCGGTAAGAAGACCGAGGCGCAGAAGACCGCCGGCGTCATGCTCAAAATGGCGGGCGCGCTCGTCCCCGGCCACATGGACGAGAAGCGCTATGAGTTCTGCTGGATCGTCGATTTCCCGATGTTTGAGATCGGCGAGGAATCCGGCGAGCTCGAGTTCTGCCACAACCCGTTCTCGATGCCGAACGGCGGTCTCGAGGCGCTGCTGGCCGCCGAGCGCGGCGAGATCGACCCGCTGACCATCATGGCGCATCAGTACGACCTCGTGTGCAACGGAGTGGAGCTCTCCTCCGGCGCGGTGCGCAACCACGATCCCGATATCATGGTCAAGGCGTTCGAGATGGTGCGTCTCGGCGAGGACGACGTGAAGGCCAAGTTCCCCGCCATGTACAACGCCTTCTGCTACGGCGCGCCCCCGCACGCCGGTATCGCCCCGGGCGTGGACCGCATGGTCATGCTCCTTGCGGGCGAAAGCTCCATCCGCGAGATCATCCCGTTCCCGATGAACAAGAACGCGCAGGACGTGATGATGGGCGCTCCCTCTACCGTGGAGCAGAAGCAGCTCGAAGAGCTGCACATCGCCCTCGTCGGCCAGCTCGAAGAGTAAGAGTATAAAAATAGAGTATAAAAATAATGAGTGCGGCGTATCCTTTGGGATACGCCGCACCAAATTTTTCGTTCACCTATCGGCTCTTCATGCTGATCGACGCTTACGCCAGACCATACAGAACGATGTGCAGCAGCCGGAGAGCCTCGCCGATGTTCCCTGCGCGGATCGCCTGCGCGATATGCAGATGATGGTCGTCCACGTAGGTGTCAAACTGCAGCAGGGGGGAGACGTTTTCCTCAATGGAGAGACTCATCGGCTTGACGAAAGCGTCCCACATCGTAACGAGGATATGGTTGTGCGACATTTTACAGAGGTGGCGATGATAATCCATATCCCGCACGACGTATTCCGCAACGTCGTGTGCGAGAAAGGCCTCGTTGCTCCGGTGGAACAGGCGTTCGAGCTCGTCGATCTCCGCGTCGTCGTGGATCTCGATCGCCAGGCGGCATGCCTGCGCCTCCAGCGCCTCACGGAACTGCGCGACCTCCTGCCGCTCTGCGCTCTGTACGATGAACGGGACCGCCTGCTGCAGATAATTTTGCAGAGAGAAGGATTTTACATATGTCCCGTCGCCGCGCTTCACTTCCAGCATTCCCATGGAGATCAGACGCTGGATCGCGCTTCGCACCGAGATCCGGCTCGCGCCGAAAGCATCGCAAAGGTCAAACTCGTTGGGAATTTTGCTGTCTACCGGCCACTCCCCGGAGAGGATTCTTTCATACAGCAGACCGTATACGTGCTCGGAGACACTTTCGGCTTTATAGGTCTGTTTTGATTCATTCAGCATTTTTATCACGCCTGCATTGATTATTTTTTACATAATATTTTTATTATAACAGACAATTGCGAAATGGCAAGCTATTTTCCCCTCGCTGTGCGCCTATGGATTCTGTACAAATCCGCCGT
Source organism: Alloprevotella sp. (assembly GCA_963617605.1). Classification (GTDB taxonomy): domain Bacteria; phylum Bacillota; class Clostridia; order Oscillospirales; family Oscillospiraceae; genus Apopatocola. The sequence goes on from CAVEPP010000052.1 coordinate 2,724, forward strand.
GCCTTTTTGTGAAATGCGTGTATTGACCTTTCCGCACTGACAGACTATAATCAAATCATAATACGTAATACGTATTATGTATTACGTCGGCGAACCCCGACGGAAAGGAAGGATGATATAACGCTATGAGAATTACGAGCGTAGATCTGCTGCGGCTGAAAACGGAGGGAGCGGGACCGGTTCGTCCCATCATCTGCCGCATCAACACGGATGAGGGGATATATGGCCTCGGCGAAGCGGGTGTGGCTATCGTCTCCGGCGCGACGGCGGCGTATGAGCTTCTCAAGGATTACGCGACCCGTATTATTGGCATGAACCCGCTGCACCACGAGGTGATTTGGGAAAAGCTCTATAAAGATACCTTTTGGGCGCAGGGCAATGGCGCCATCATCATGGCGGCGATCAGCGCGATCGATACCGCGCTCTGGGATATCCGGGGCAAGCACTACGATGCGCCCGTATATGAGCTTCTCGGCGGCAAGCAGCGCAGCAAGCTGCGCACCTACGCCAGCCAGCTCCAGTTCGGCTGGGGCATCCCGGCCTACAACCGCGACGGCGGTCTGCAAAAGTATGAGGACGCCTGCAAAGCCGCGCTGGACGAGGGTTACACGGCGGTCAAGGTCAACTTCTTCGAGCAGCGCAAGCATGGCCCCAACGTGAACTATCTGGAAACGACGGGCTTTCTCAGCTCGGAGATCATGAACACGGCGGAGGAGCGCATCGCACGGCTCCGCGAGCTCATGGGGCCGGACGGGGATATTCTCCTGGAGAACCATGCCATGACCGACGCGGTCAGCTCCATCCAGTTTGCGCACATGGCGGAGAAATACCGCCCCATGTTCCTCGAAGAGCCTGCGACGCCGCTCAACAGCAAGGTCTTTGAAAAGATCGCCGCGAACACGAGCATTCCTCTGGCCACGGGCGAGCGCACGTTTACCCGCTGGGGTTTCCGTCCGTTGATCGAGTCGGGCGCGATCTCCGTGGCGCAGCCGGATATCGGCAACTGCGGCGGCATCACCGAGTGCAAGAAGATCTGCGACCACGCACATCTCTACGATGTCGGCGTCCAGACCCACGTCTGCTCCAGCCCGATCTCCGTGGCGGTCTCTCTCCAGTTCGAAGCGGCGATCCCGAACTTCGTCATCCACGAGCACCATGTCGGCAACACGCTGCCCGGCATTACCTGCTTGGGCAAGTACAACTACCAGCCGAAGGAAGGCTTTTTTGAAGTCCCCGATCTGCCGGGCTTCGGCCAGGATCTCTCGGACTACGCCATCCAGACGGCCACAGGGGAAACCATCCGATAAACTGTATCGAAGGAGAGAAAGATAATGGATAGCAACAAAGAACTCAAGCGTTCGCTTACGTTGTTCCCTTGCGTTATGATCATGATCACAAGCGTGATCGGCTCGGGCATTTTCACCGTCCCGAACGAGATCATGCTTGCCGCGCAGGGAAGCGGCACGATCTTCCTTGCGTGGATCCTCGCAGGCCTTTGCGTGTTCCTCATGGCAATGGTCTATATGGAGCTCGGCCCGGCCATGCCGCAGGCGGGCGGCGGCTATATCTACCTGCGCGAAGCCTTTGGCCCCAAATTCGCCTATTTCTATGGCTGGGGAAAAATGGTCAACGAGGTCTCCGTCATTGCGCTCTACGCCATGGCGATCACGAACTACATCGGATATTTCTTCCAGCTTTCACCGGTCACCTGCAAGATCGTCGGCACGGTGATCATCGTGTGTGCGGCTCTCTTCAACATCTTCGGCGTCAAATCCGGCTCCGGCATCACCAGCGGTCTCACCGTGGCGAAGCTGCTCGGCCTCTCCGTTGTGATCGTCGGCGGCCTGTTCCTGCTCAAAGGCAGTCAGAGCTTCGAGCCCGTCGTTTCCGAATCCGTCGGCTGGGGCGGCGCGATCGCTGCGGCAGTCCCTGCGTTCTTCGCATTTGGCGGTTATAATCAGCTTTGCTACATGAGCGAGGAGATCAAGGATCCGCACAAGAATCTTCCGCGCGCCATCATCATCGGTCTTGTGAGCATTGTCACGGTGTACATCCTGCTCACCTATGTCTGCATCAAGGCCCTCGGCGTTACCGGTCTTGCCGAGAGCACCAAGGCGGTTGCCTCTGCCGCGTCCGTCATCTTCGGCAATGTCGGCGGTGCGATCATCGCAGTGTGCGCCATTGCCTCCATCCTTGCCTCGATCAACGGCATGCTTCTGTCCACGCCGCGCGTCGCGTTCTCTCTGGCGCGTGACGGTCTGTACCCCTATCCTGTGGCGAAGGTTCACCCGAAATACGGTACGCCGTATGTTGCGATCATCTGCTATGCCGTGTTTGCCACGATCCTTCTCTGGCTCGGCAGCTTCGGCGTGCTGCTCGGCATGTGCGTGTTTATCGCGCGTATCATGGACGTTTTTGTCGCCGCTTCTCTTGCCGTTCTGCGCAAGAAGAGACCCGACCTGCAGCGCAACTTCAAGATGAAGGGTTACCCCTACACGCTTGTTATTGCGATCATCCTCTGCATCGTGTTTGCCGCTCAGGTCGCGCCGAAGAAAATGCTCCTCTCCGTGATCCTCTGTGCTATCGGCGTGCCGGTGTACTTCATCACGCAGCTCGTCAACAAGCGCCACGCTGCCAAGGAAAACCAGAACGGCTGATCCTCCCGGCATCTGGCACAAAACCTATAAATAAGCAAAGCACCGTGCATCCGGACAAAGCCGGGTGCACGGTGCTTTGCATGCGGTGCTGATGCAAAAAGAGCCGCCGCGGACACAATGTCCGCGGCGGCGTGGTGACCCAGCGGGGATTCGAACCGCGCAACAAACGCTCAAACCGACTGATTTTCCAATGGTCTTTCTTGATCGCAAGCACGAGAGCAAGCATTTTTGTAAAACTCCGCCATTTTATTTTGTGCTTTTGCTTTGTCGTTCTGGCTCAAATGCGTGTAGATTTTCCGCATTGTTCCAGCGTCTGACCAACCGCCAAGCTCCATCGTTTCCAGCTCCGAAAGCCCCAGGTGATAGGCTAATGATGCGAACGAATGACGAAGCCCGTGTGTCCCAACTTCCGGCACACCGGCACGGGCGCAAGCCTTGTTGACGAGCACTGCGATATAATGCGGCGCATACGGAATCACGCGCCCTGTCCTATCCTCTGACGGTACAGCGTCCAGTGCCTCGCGCAGCTCCGGTATCATAATCGGAACCGTCCGCGTGCTCTTCGCCGTCTTGTTCGTTGCTTTCGTCACAAAATGGTGATCCTCGTCCTGCACGACAGCCCCAGAAACGCGGATCGTTTCGGCGGCAAGATCGATATCATCCCACGTCACCGCAAGCAGTTCCGACCGGCGGAGAGAGTGCAGCGCAAACAGCACCGGAAACGCGGACGGTGTACCGATGGCGGCGGAAATCAGCTTCGGGATCTGTTCCGGCTCCAGCCACCCGCGCGTTTTGCTTTCCAGCGGCGGAAGCGTGATTTTCGGCGCGGCAATCCCATTATCGGCGAGCACAGAAACAATAAACCGGTAAGCGTTCCGCAAAGTCTTAGATGCACATTTTCCCGCTTCTTCGTTGCATACGGCCTGCCAATCAGTTTTGGCGTTCAGCGGCAGACCCATGACGGCGGCAAAGCGGTTTTTTTGAATCCGGCGGTATCCGTCGATGGTCGAGGGGGAAAGCGTATTTTGTCTCTTATCAATATACTGATCGATCGCCTCGGAGAGTGTCGGCACGCCCTTCTTGATTTCCCGCACGCCGGCGGAATACTCAGACTTCAAAAGCCGCGCTTTGTCCCTGCATTCCTTTGCGCTGGATCCGTTGACGTAGTGGCTTACGCCGTTCAAGCGGAGCTGTATGTACCAAGTGCCGTTTTTACGTTTCTTTGGTTCGGGTAGCTTCATGGCTCGTCCTCTTCCAATAGAGCGCGTTCTATGGCGAGTATATCAACAAACGGCTTTAGCTTTCCCCTCCGCACAAGCGTCAAGAATCTGGACAGCTTACTTTGTATGGCTTTAATGTCTGCCTTGTCTCCAATGATAAACGGAACGCCGCCAACGGTAAAGGCGTGGTCTATGTATTTCTCCGTCGCCGGTATAACGTCCCCGATAAGGAATGCGCTTTCTTTCCCTTTTACCTTTGCTATGTAGTGGAAAATACAAGAGCCCTTTCCGTGCCGCTTCTCGTCTGCCTCAATGGAAAGCCGGAATTTCTCTACTTTGGAGCTTAGCGGGACAAGCCATAGTATACCGTTCTGCGCAGCAATGGCGAAGTAGTACGGCCTTGCGCCGTGCTTGTTGTCCATCGTGTATTTTGTCCCGTACTTTGCAAAGTAATCTTCCGACAGAACATAGAGCCCATGAGAAGCAAGCATACAACCTCCGCATATGAAAAACCCCTCCGCCGGTGAGCAGAGGGTTTTTTCAAGCCGTCTATTTATAAGCCCCCGTGCGGCAGGGGGCAATTAAAAGCGGGTCGCATATTTATTAGTCGCCTGACGACAGGCGGCAAATGGACGAACTTCGTCTTTCTGTACGCCCATTGTACCATATCTTATGCAAAAGTAAATCCTCAAATTCAACTGTTAAGCAAGCAATTTTCTGTATAAAATGACAACTTCTTGAAATTCGCCTGATAAGCGAAAGTCCAATTTATAGGACACAGACCGTGTTATAGTAAGCCCATCAAGAACAAAACAGAGAGCGAGGGCTTTTGAAATGACACGAAACGAGAATCCATTGATCGCGGAGATCGTCCGCCTGCTTCGGCTCATGGACGAGAAGCAGCTCCGGGAAATTTACATTTTCCTTCTGCATCGGCAATAAAAAATCCCGGCACGGTCATTCCGTGTCGGGTTTTTCTGTTTCTGTTGCCAGCCGTTTGCAGATATCCTCGAGCATCTGCCACACTTCCGGCGTCCAGTTCTTCATTTCCAAGGTAAGGCGTCTGCGGAAGCTCTCCGGCTCGTCGTGCATCACGTCGCCGAGATACGCGGCAAGCTCTTCGTTCTCCGTCATCGCCTGGAACATCTCGCCCACACCAGAGCGCAGCCAGATTTCATTTACGCCGCACACGCGGGCAATATCAATAATTGTTCGATCACTGGGGATTCGCTGACCGGAATAAAGCTGTGCGGCATATGCAGGAGTGATTTTAATTTCTCTGGCAAAGGCAGATTTATTTCCATTGTATTTTGCATCAACGACACTCGCGATACGTTTAGAAATCTCGTTCATTTTATCACCTCCGTCTGTCGGCATCATAGCATAACAGTTTAAAAGATGCAAGAGGGAAATTTAAGCACAGCTTAAAAAATTTAGCCAAAACCCCTTGACATTTAAGCTGTGCTGTAATATAGTTTAAGCACAGCCCAAAACCCCGACAAATCGCCGCGGCGGTTGTCCCACCGCAACGATTTGCCGCATTTGCCCCGTGCCGGATGCAGCCGCTTGTCCGTACCGGTTTGTACGGGCGGCGGATGGGACAACCATCCTTCTTGTCTCAAAGCGCCGTCACTCCCTGTTGTGGTTCAGGGTATCCACGTATCAGGCGATCACGCCGTTTGACTTTGGTCGGTCCTTACGGCGGACAAGATCACGGGCCCGGGAAGCGGAAACGCCGCGGTGAACATGGCTCCTACCAGTTCGCTCAAGACGCCCACCCCCTTTCTACATCGCGTGTGCGATGGGATAGCGGAAACCGTTCCGGCTCACCGGTAAAGCCTTTGCGATTCCCGCCCCATCGTACACCATGTTTCCCTTCCCTGCAACGGTTTTGTGCTTGCAAAGAGATCGCCGCCCGTTCCGGACGGGCGGCAGTCTTGAAAAAACGAAAGGAGTTGAAATTATGTCCGTATCCGAAAAGAAGAAGATCCTTGATGAGATCGCGGCTCTCCCGCCCCAGCTCCGCCGCCGCGCTCTCGATATCGTCACCGGCGCAAAGATGGGGCTGGAATACGCCGAGAAAAAGGAGAAAGAGGAAGAGCCGAAATGCCGTACATAAAACCGTTGGTCGAACCCCCGTTCGCCGCCGTCGGGCGTCTGCTCCGCGGGTACGAGGTAACGCCCGTCGCCCTCGCGGAAAAGACCGGCTGGAGCTACGGCAAATCCGCCGCGCGGGTGAAAGCGCCTCATACGCTCACCCTTGCCGAGCTGGACTTGATCTGCCGGAGGTTTCACATTGAAAAGGAAAAAATCGTAGACGCATTCCAGGAATGCATCAAAACAACCAATTAAA
>CAVEPP010000053.1:0-8945 GCA_963617605.1 Alloprevotella sp.
GCTTTTCGTGGCGGCTGATGCAGTACCCCGAAGAGGCCATCGACTACGTTGTCGTCCACGAGCTCGCGCACATCCGCCATCACGACCATTCACCGGCTTTCTACCGCTTCATCGCCTCCGTCATGCCCGACCACGAGGCGCGCCGCGCGCTGCTGCGGCAGAAAATAAAGATAAGGAGACCTCTCCATGCACATTCCGACCGCCGATACCGATACGCTCGAACTGCTGCCGTTCCACGAGGCGCTCGAAAAGAGCGGACGGCGTGGCGACTATGACGCCGCGCGCTGGCTGTACGTTCCGGATTTTTATACCGAGTACCGATACATTCTCGGCACGCGCGGGGAAAAGCCGCTCATCTGCATCGGCGTGAATCCCTCGACCGCCGCGCCGGACGCGCTCGACCCGACGCTCCAGAGCGTGCAGCGCATCGCACTCTCGAACGGGTACGACAGCTTCATCATGTTCAATGTCTACGCCCAGCGCGCCACGCGCCCGAACGACATGGACGCCGCGCTCAATGAGCATCTGCACGCGGAGAATATGGCAGCGTTCCGGTACGTGCTCGAAGCCTCTCTCCCCCGCCGCCCGGCGGTGTGGGCGGCCTGGGGCAACATCATTGAAATGCGTCCGTATCTCCCCCGCTGCGTTTCGGACATGATTGCCATCGGCGAGGAGCTTGGCGCGGAGTGGTTCACGGCGGGCAAGCGCTCCGTGAAGGGCCATCCCCACCATCCGCTCTATCTGCGGCGCGATACGCCGCTCGATCCCTTTGACGTAAAAACCTACATAGATATACTGGAAAGAAGGATCCATCATGCAGAACTTTGAATACTGCGTTCCCACGAAGGTCGTTTTCGGGCGCGACACTGAAAACCGCTGCGGCGAGCTTGTCCGCGAATGCGGCGGCACGCACGCGCTTATCGTCTACGGCGGCGGAAGCGCCATCCGCTCGGGGCTGCTCGACCGCTGCACCGATTCGCTCAAGGCAGCAAACATCCCTTACGAGCTGCTCGGCGGCGTGCACCCCAACCCCCGCCTCGGCAAGGTGCGCGAGGGCATCGCGCTTGCGAAGGAGACCGGCGCGGACTTTCTGCTCGCCGTCGGCGGCGGCAGCGTGATCGACACGGCGAAGGCCATTGGCTACGCGCTCGCCAATCCCGAATTTGATATCTGGGATCTCTTCATGGGCAAAGCCACGGCGAAGGCGTGCGCCCCCGTCGGCGCGGTGCTGACGATCTCCGCCGCGGGCAGTGAAACGAGCAATTCCTGCGTCATCACGAACGAAGACGGCTGGCTCAAAAAGGGCATCAATTATGAGTGCTCCCGCCCGCGCTTTGCCATTATGAACCCCGCTCTCACCTGCACGCTGCCCCCGTATCAGACCGCCAGCGGCGGCGTGGACATTATGATGCACACGATGGAACGTTATTTCTCCAACACCGAGCACACGGAGCTTCTCGACCGCATGAGCGAGGGGCTGCTCAAAACCGTAATGGCGAACATTAAAAAAGCGCTCGCCGATCCGAACGACTACGACGCGCGCGCCGAGCTCATGTGGGCGGGCAGCCTTTCCCACAATAATCTCCTGGGCGTCGGCAAGGTGCAGGACTGGGCGACGCATAAGATCGAGCACGAGCTCGGCGGCATGTTCGATGTGGCGCACGGCGCCGGTCTCGCCGCCGTGTGGGGCAGCTGGGCGCGGTACGTGATGCACGTTAATCTCCCCCGCTTCACGCGCTTTGCCGTGGAGGTCATGGGCTGCGCGATGAATTACGCAGATCCCGAAGAGACTGCTCTCGCGGGCATCGCCGCGTTTGAGAGCTTCTGCCGCTCGGTCGGCATGCCGTCGAACCTGCGCGAGCTTGGTCTCGGCGATATCACCGAGGCGCAGATGCACGAAATGGCCGTGAAATGCACGCAGAACGACACGATCAAGATCGGCGGTCTCGTCCGGCTGTACGCCGCGGACATTGAAAAGATCTACGCCGCCGCGAAATAAGAGGTATATATGTTTTTTCGCCCGCCGCAAAAATACGGCGGGCGAAAAAATTGCGGCGGTGCAGCCGGAAGGCTCGCACCGCCGTGTTCCTTATATATAGAGGAAAAAGTTGTAAACGCAAACGCCCATGATGATCACAAGCAGGATCAGAAACAGCTTATCGACCGTCCGGCTGCTGATCTTTTTATTGATCCTCCTGCCGGCCATGCCGCCCAGAATGCCGCAGCAGACCATGCACAGCAGAAGAGCGAGAGGCACTTTGGGAACTCTTCCGCAGAGAATGGTATAGAGCAGGCTGGCAATCTGCGAGAGCAGGATGATGTACAGGGAGTTGTGCGCCGCCGTTTTGGTCTCCATGGAGAAAAAGTAAAAGAGCACCACCAGATTGATTGGCCCGCCGCCAATGCCGAGAAAGGCCGACATCAGTCCCAACGCCAGCCCGATCAGCACGCAGGCCACAGGGCTTTTCACATGGTGCGAGGGGATCTTTTCTTTATTCACCGTATAAAGCGCTGTGAGCAGCGTGACGAGCAGCAGCGCCGCCGCCTGCACCGCGCCGACTTCATTGGCATTGGCAAAGAGGCTTTTCACCGCGTCGAACAGCTGTTTTCCCGCCAGTCCGCCGAGCGCCGCGCCGATGCCGAGGTATGTACCGGCGCTCTCCGTCGGCGCGCCCGCATGGGAGAGCTTTTCCCGCAGCACTGAGTAGGCCGTCATGGAAAGGACGATGCAGCCGGACATGAAGCTCACCGCGCTCACGGAATAGAGCCCGAAGGCGTCCATCACCGGCTTGATGATCACGCCGCCCCCGATGCCGCAGATGCAGCCGATCACCGACGCGAAAAAGCTGATAAGAAGAAATATCACATGTGTCATACGTTTTTGTCTCTATCGATCCGTGCGCTGCACGGCGCAGAGGCGGAGGATCCTCCGCCCCTGCTTTTTCTTTTTATTCCGTCTCACAGTCGAAGGCGAAACGGCCGGAGGTATATTCCCCGATGACCTTTTTCTGCGCAACGTGCAGCGGATGGTCCTGATAAAGATCCAGCGCCGCCTGGTCCCGAAGAACGCTGTCAAGCATGACGGAGTAGCCGTCGCTGCCGGTCCCGCGGGATACCTTGGCGGAAATGAGCCCGTCGATCTGTCCGACCAGCCCCTCCAGCCCGGAGGCGATGCGCGCGATCTTCTCCTCTTCGTTCTCCGGATCACGGAGCTTCCAAATCACAATATGTCGAATCATGGCAGCCTCCCGGGGATCAAAGGCCGATCACGGAGAAGCCCGGCCAGATCAGATACAGCAGATAGCCGAGGACGATGGAGCAGATCAGGCACGCCGGAACGGTCTTCAATCCCCATTTGACCATCTTGTTCATATTGGCGCCATAGCCGGAGACCATCGCCGGGCCCGCGCCGGAGGACGGAAGGCAGATGGAGATGTTGCAGGAAGCGTAAACCAGCAGCAGGAACGGGATGGGATTGTAGCCGAGGCTCGTCATCGTCGTAATGACGATGGGGCCGATCAGCGCGATGCAGCCGGTGATCGTCATAATGTTGGCAAAGAAGCAGCCGAGGAGCGAGAACACCACGATGGCGGCAAACGGTCCCTTGCCGGCGATCGGCGTGAGCAGCGAGGCGATCATGGAGCCGACGTTGCTGCTCGTGATGATGTTGCCGAGGGCGGTGCCGCCGGCAATCAGCAGAAATACGCCCCACTTGATGCGCGGCATCGACCAGCCCCATTCGAGGACCGGCTTTCCCTCTTCGCCGGGCAGGACGAAGCAGAGCAGCGCCGCGAGAAGGAAGATGTAGTTTGCCGTGAGCGTGGGCAGAAGATTCTGGAACAGCGGCCGCGCCAGAGAGAGAACGAACGCGCCGATGAAGAGGATGGCGCTGATCTTTTCGCCGCGGTTCATCTTGCCCATGGCCTTCAGCTCGGCCTGAAGCGCTTCGCGGGTGCCGGGGAGTTCCTTGAATTCGATCTTGTTGGTAAGCAGCAGGATGATCATGGGGACGCTGACGAAGATCACCAGCGGCACGACGCGGACGATCCAGTCCACATACATCATTTCCGTGCCGGTGTAACCTTCGATGAGGTTCACGACGACGAGATTCATCGCGCCGCCCAGCGGTGTGCCGAAGCCGACGTTCGAGCCCCACGCAACCGCCAGCAGCGCCATGGTTGCGTAGTTCGATTCGGCGATCTTATCGTCGGTGATGTTCGCCGCGTGGATGGTCGTCAGAACAATCGGGAACAGCGCCGCCGCAACCGCCGCGTTCGCCACGCAGGACGAGAGCACGACCGACAGAACAAACCACATGATAATGAGCTTGCGGGGGTTGTTGCCCACGCGCATCATAATGTTCAGCGCCAGACGCCGGTCAAAGCCCCACTTCGTCCAGGCGAGCGTGATGATGTTCGCGCTCAGCAGCAGCACGACCGTGGCGTTAAAATATGTTGCGAGAACCGTTTTGGTTTCAGCAATTTTGAAAAGCTGCGCGATTAGGATGGGCAGCAGCGCCGTCACCGCCGGAGCAACCGGCTGCATGATCCACCAGAGCAGCATCCAGAGAAGAAGACCGATCGCGCCGCGAGCGGAGGAATCCAGCCCGCCGAAGGGAATGAGCATCATCAGTGCGAATGCCAGAGGGCCCAGAATGATGTTCAATGTTTTTTTCATCGCCGCATTCATTTTGATACTTCCTTTCTCTCACATATATCGTTTTCGTGTCTCTCCGGGGATTACGCTCCCAGCATATTGAGGCGGATCGGCTTTGCCTTTTCGTAGGGGTGCTCCTTGAGCATGTCGAGATTCAGATTGACGCCGAGACCGGGTCCCTCCGGCACGGCGAACGTTCCGTTCTCCACATCCCAATAGTGGTCCGAGAACTCCCGGAGCCACGGCGCTTCCGCCGGATGGTGCTCCAGATGCATGAAGTTTTTCATAACGGCCGCCGTATGCAGCGACGCCGCGCACGTGATGACGCTGCACATGTTGTGTGGAGAGATGAGAACGTCGTAGGCTTCCACCAGGGCGTTCACCTTCATCATGCCCGTAATGCCGCCCACATAACGGATGTCCGGCATATACACGTCCAGGCTCTGCTCGTGGAGCAGCGGAAGGATCGCCTCGCTGCCGGTCTGCATCTCGGCGCCGGCCACCAGAAGGCCGCTCTCCTCGCGGAATTTGCGCAGCAGCTCTGGCTTCTTTTCGGGGATGGGTGTTTCCAGCCAGAACGGGTTGTAGGGACGGAGCTTTTCCGCCACATACATGGCCGTTTTCATATCAAAGCGCCAGTGCGCGTCCACGCCGATCGCAATGTCGTCGCCGACGGCCTCGCGCATGGCGATGAAGCGCTCGCAGCCCAGATCGACCAGCCGCTTCTGGTCGGCCAGCGGCGTCCGCCAGGATACGCCGTCAAACGGATGGCACTTGAGTGCGCGGTTGCCCTTCGCCACGAGCTCCTTGGCAAACGCGCCGAAGCCCTCCGGCGTGCGGTCCCGGATGGCGCGGTTGAAGGAGGCGTATACCGGGATGGCTTTCCGGACAGCGCCGCCGAGCAGCTTATAGACCGGAACATTCAGCGCCTTGCCCTTGAGATCCCACACGGCGATATCGATGCCCGACGCAGCCGCCGCCGTGATAAGGCCGCCGCCGCCGGCAGGGACCGAGCAGTCGTCCTCCAGAACGTCTTTCCCTACAAGTTTGCTTCCCAGATTGTTGACGGCGGCCACCACTTCAAACTCCAGCCCGTCCAGCGTTGCGTCGCCGAAGCCGAGAACGCCCTCGTCGGTCTCGGCAATGACGAACACATAGTTTGAGTAGACCGAAGCGTGTACCACCTCTGCTCTGATGTTTGTGATCCGCATAGTTTTTCCCCTTTCCAGTTCAGAGAATACGAAGAATGCCCCGGCGCTGCCGGGAGAATCCTTCTCTGGCTTTAAGCTACTACGCCGGAATTATAGTTGTCAATCTTAAAATAGTTAATTATTTTATAATCTGCGCTTTGTTTAAATATTGATTATCTATTTTGTGATAGTTAGCAATCAATAGTTAACTTTTCTATCTTTTCGGTTGCCATTTTGAGTGCGTTATGCTATGATTTTGGTAAATCAGGAACAGGAAAGCCGGGACGGGAGTATATGGAATCAAAGAAGTCCGAGCTTCGGCAGCGGATATATAACGAGCTCAAGCAGAAGATCATCAGCGGCGCTTTTGTCTGCAATCAGCGGCTGGTCGAAACGCAGATCGCGGCGCAGTACGGCGTCAACAAGGCGAACATCCACGAGATCCTGCTGACGCTGCAAAAGGACGAGCTGGTGCGCTATGAGCCCATGAAGGGGTTCTTTGTACAGGGGATCTTCCGCGAGGATCTTTTCGAGATCGCAAAGATCCGCGAGGTACTGGAAAACGCCATTTTTGAAGACTTTCTCCTAAACGCCCCGCAGGACGATGTTGACACCGCCAAGCTGCTGACCCAGCGCAAGATCGCTTTTTTGCAGGCCGGCTTGAAGGCCGAAGCGCACAAGGAGACGATGGCTACCTTTGAGACCGTCTATGCCAGCACCTCTTATCAGAGAATGGTCAACATCCTGCGGACGTACCGCGAGTATGTGGAGCTGATGATCCATCAGGCGTTCGACGGCCCCGAGGACGTTTCCATGACGATCCAGAACTCCAAGCTGCTCTATGAGGTTCTGGACCGGCGGGACGTGGAGCTCGCCAAAACGTGGACGCACATCCGCTACCAGAACGCGATCAACAAGGCAAAGCACTCCCGAAGCTACCGCGAGCGCTCCGATGCGCAGCAATAAAAAAAGGACACGCCGGTGCAAGTACACAGACTTGACACCGGCGTGTCCTTTGTGAATAATAGAAATAGCATCAACGGCGAAAGGGGGCGCGGCGTGAGTACGAAACGGATCACGGCGTATTACTCGCTCAATCAGGCGGGATTCTGGATGATCTTCTGCCTTTCCAGCAGCTTTGCCGCCGTGTACCTCGGCGCGCTTGGCTACAGCAACACGGAGCTCGGCGCCATGCTCGCGCTCGGAAGCGTTCTCGGCTTTCTGCTCGGCACGGGGCTTTCCTCGTTTGTGGATACCTCCCCGCGCTTCAACGCGGCGGACGTGCTCTGGCCGATGCTGGCGTTTCAGGCGGCGTTTTTCCTTCTGCTGCTGGTTTTCCCGGTGCGAGGCATTGTTACGACGGTGTGCTATCCGCTGCTGCAATCGTTCGCGCTCGCGGTGAACACGCTCAATCTCAAGCTCTGCGCCGATTTTGAGCATTATGAATCCCCCGTCAATTACGGCATTGCCCGCAGCATGGGCTCGGCGGCGTATATGGCGGTCTCCATGCTGTTCGGAGTCTGGGTCACGAAGTTCGGCGTGCGCGTCATCCCCATCGCGGGGCTTGCCGTCACCGCGCTGCAATGCGTTTCCAATGCGCTGCTCGCGCGCTCGGTCGTGCGGCTGCGCAGGAAAATGCTCTCCGGGCAACCCGCGGCAATGCCGCAGGGCCGCTCGCTCGGCGCGTTTCTGCGGGAAAGCCCGAAGTTCCGTCTTCTGCTTCTCGGCACGATGCTGCTTTTCTTTGCGCACAACACCTCCTCCACATTTCTCATCAACATCGTGCAGCATGCCGGCGGCGATACGACCTCCATGGGTTATATCTCCGCGTTTCTCGCCGCGCTCGAAGTTCCGACGATGCTCTTCTACTCCCGCATCTTCCGCCGGAAGAGTTCCGCCGCCGTGCTCCGCTTCTCCTTCATTTTCTTTGCGGTCAAGACCGCGGCGATCGCCGCGGCGCCGAATATCCCGCTGCTCTTCGCCGCAGAAGCACTGCAAGTCCCCTCCTTCGCGGTCTATGCTCCTGCGATTGTGGCGTATGTCACGCTCGTCGTCCCCTACGAGGACGCCGCCAAGGGGCAGAGCCTTGCTTACAGCATGTCCACCGTCGGCGGCGTGTTCGCAAGCCTCGTTTCCGGCCGCCTCTTCGATGTGCTCCCCGTCCCGGCAACGATGTGGATCGCCGCGGCGGTCAGCGCCGTCGGCGCAGTCCTCGCCTGCCGGGGGCTGGAAAAGCCGAAGCAATAAACCTACAGATACAAAAATCTCCCCGAATGCGGCTGCATTCGGGGAGATTTTACTATTGGGTATCGTTTAATTAGAGGACAGGCGTCCAGGCGAGATCCAGGATCTCGTCCACATCATCCATGGAGGTGATGAGGCCGAGGCGGACATAGCGCTCGATGAACTCCTTGAGCGTCGCGCCGGTGAACTCGTCGGAAAGGCCGAACTGGAGGGAACCGTTGATCATAATGTTCATCTCGTAGTTGCCGCCGTTCCAGCCCATGTCCATGAGGACCTTGGTAGCTTCATCGGGGTTGTCGCGCATCCAGCTGTGGGCCTTCTGCACGGCCTGCGCCACCTTCTTGGCGATGGTCGGGTTTTCCTTCACGAACGTGCCGTTCATGGCCATAACGCAGCAGGTGCGGTTTGCAAAGTCGCTGTCCAGCTGAGAGCGGATGCACTTGAGCTTGCCTTCCTTGACCATGGAGTAGGCAAAGGTATCGCTGAGCAGGGCGGCTGCGATCTCGCCGTTTTCCATAGCGGTAACGCAGGCATCTGCGGAGACCTGAACCAGCTCAACGTCGGTGCTGTAGTTGATGCCGTCCGCATCGAGCAGCAGAGCGGTTATGTTGTAGTCGGATTTGCCGATGCCGTTGGGAACAGAGATCTTCGCGCCCTTGAGGTCCTCGGTGGTGTTGTATTCGCTGTCCGCAAGAACGTAGATGGACTTGCAGCCGATGTGTGCGCCGCCAACGAAGGTGATATCCACACCGTTGGTGATGGGCACGAGCATCTTGGCCATCATGCCGGTCGCTACGTCTACCTGATCGGTGCCGAGCGCTTCGACGTCGCTGCTGCCCTTGACGCCTTCGGCGG
>CAVEPP010000054.1:0-8904 GCA_963617605.1 Alloprevotella sp.
CGCCCTGCACGACGTAGACCTGTCCGGCGGGCATATCGAGCACCTCGGTGAGCTTGCCGATCTCCGCGCCCTGCTCGTCCACAACTGCCGCACCGAGAAGATCGGCGACAAAGTGCCGTCCCTTCGGCAGACGCACGTCGCTGCGGGCGAAGTACGCGATCTTGTTTTTGAGAAGCATCGCGCCGTTCACATCCTCCACGTCCGCAAAGCGGACGATGAGCATGCCCTTGTGGACGCGCGACGAGGCGACAGCGCGCGGCGCGCCGTCAATATAGAGCGTTTTGAGCGGCTTTAAAAACTCGGCGCTGTCGCACCACGGGTCGAGCTTGACCTCGCCCCGCACACCGAACGTGTTGATGATCTTTCCCGCTTCGAGATACGGCTCTTTTGCCATAGGTAATCCTCCGAAAATACGAGAACCGCAGGGACGGGGCAGCGCCCCACCCCTGCGGTCTGGGTTTGGTATGACTCAGTCGAGGATCTCGACCGAGACCTTTTTTCCCTGTCGCTGGGCGACGGCCTTCATCAGCACGCGGATCTCCTTGACCACGCGGCCCTGGCGGCCGATGACCTTGCCCATGTCGCCGGGGGCGACCCGCACTTCAAAAACGGTTTCGCCGCCGGTCTCATGCTCCGTCACGGAGACCTCGTCCGATTTCTCCACGAGACTTTGCACGATGTAGGTCAGCAGTTCTTTCATTCCGGCAGCCCTCGGAATCAGGCTTCGGCTTTCTTCAGCAGGCCGCGGACCGTGTCGGTGGGCTGGGCGCCGTTGGAGATCCAGTACTTGGCGCGCTCCATGTCGATCTTGATGGTGGCGGGCTCGGTCAGGGGATCGTAGGTGCCGATCTCTTCGATGAAGCGGCCGTCGCGGGCGAAGTGGCTGTCGGCCACGACGACGCGGTAGAACGGAGCTTTCTTGGCGCCGGCGCGGCGCAGACGAATTTTGACCATGATGTGTTTCCTCCAAAGATAAATAGAATTTTTATATTTTCATTGCCTTGCAATAAAAAGCTGTTAGAAGCCAAACGGCATTCTGCCGCCGCCGCGCTGGAAGCGCTTCATTTTCTTGCCGGAGAGCTGGCGCGCCATCGTCTGCATCATTTCAAACTGCTTGAGCAGACGGTTGATGTCCACCACGCCGACGCCCGCGCCTGCGGCAATGCGCCGCTTGCGGCTGGAGTTCAGAATCGAGGGGTTCTCGCGCTCGGCGGGAGTCATGGAGAGGATGATCGCCTCGGTGTGCGCCATGGCCTTCTCGTCGATCTTCGCGCCGGCGAGCGCCTTGGCGTCCAGCCCCGGCACCATCCCGGCGAGCTCCTGCAGCGAGCCCATGTTCTTCATGGAGTTGAGCTGGTCGAGATAGTCGGTCAGCGTGAAGCGGTTCTTTTTGAGCTTTTCGGCGAGCTCCTGCGCTTTTTTCTCATCGACGGCGGCCTCCGCCTTTTCGATGAGCGTGAGCACATCGCCCATGCCGAGAATACGGCTTGCCATGCGGTCGGGGTGGAAGACCTCGATGGCGTCGAGCTTTTCGCCGACACCGGCGAACTTGATGGGTTTGCCCGTCACGGCCTTGACGGAGAGCGCGGCTCCGCCGCGGGCGTCGCCGTCGAGCTTGGTGAGCATCACGCCGGTGATGCCGAGCGCCTCGTCAAAGGCGGCGGCGGCGTTCACGGCGTCCTGGCCGGTCATCGCGTCCACAACGAGCAGAATCTCCGCCGGTTCGGTCTCGGCCTTGATGCGGCGCAGCTCGTCCATGAGCGCCTCGTCGATGTGGAGGCGTCCGGCGGTATCGAGGAATACGAGATCGTTTCCGTGGCGGCGGGCGTGGTCGATCGCGTGCTTGGCGATCTCCACCGGGTCGCCCTGGCCTTCCTCGTATACGGGAAGATCAAGCTTTTTGCCGACGGTCTTGAGCTGATCGATCGCGGCGGGACGGTACACGTCGCACGCGACGAGCAGGGGGCGCTTGTTCTGGCTCTTGCGCATGAGCGCGGCGAGCTTTGCGCCGTTCGTGGTTTTACCGGCGCCCTGCAGACCGACGAGCATCACGACGCTCGGGGACTTTGAGCCGATGTTGAGCTTCTGGCTCTGGCCGCCCATGAGCGCGCACAGCTCCTCGTTGACGATCTTGATGACCATCTGCGCGGGGGAGAGGCTCTCGAGCACGTCCGTGCCGACGGCGCGCTCGCTGACGGATTTGACAAAGTCCTTGACGACCTTGTAGCTCACGTCGGCCTCCAGCAGCGCGAGACGCACCTCGCGCATCGCTTCCTTTACGTCCGACTCCGAGAGGCGGCCCTTGCCGCGGAGCTTTTTAAAAACGTTATTGAGTTTGTCGGAAAGATTTTCAAATGCCATGTCCCAGCTCCTGTAATGCGGCGGCGATCTCGCGCGTCAAGCTCTGCGCGTCGCCATCGGTCATGGTTTCGAGCCGCGCGAGCTTTTCCTGCGCCGCGGCGAGAATGTCCCGCTCGGCGGCGAAGCGCGCGACCAGCCCGGTCTTCTCTTCAAACCGGCGCATCGTCTCCTCGGCGCGGCGGATGATGTCCCACACGCTCTGCCGGGAGACGCCCTCGCTCTGCGCGATCTCGGCAAGAGAGAGGTCTTCGTTGTAATGCAGGTCAAAATACTCGCGCTGCTTTTCGGTGAGCAGCTCGCCGTAAGAGTCAAAGAGCATCGTGCGAAAGAGCGCTTCTTCCATGCTCTCTTCCTCCTCCTGTCAAGGATTTTTCCCTGTCACCGGCACATTATACCCGCCCGGAGCGGGCCTGTCAAGGCTTTTTCGCTGACAGTCGGAAAAAAGCCGAAGCGTCCTCCCGGGAGAGGAACACTTCGGCTTTATGGAGGAAACAGCTCGGTTAAAACCAGACTTCGAGCCGGATATCGCGTCCGGCAGGAAGCGTGACGCGGCCGGATTCGAGCGCGGTCTCTTCGCCGTTGCAGCGCGCGCGGATCGCGCCTTCGGCGTGCGTATCGACGGTGAACGGCGCATCCTGCGCGCCGATCTCCACGGTCATGTAATGCCCGTCGTGCGCAAAGCGGCGGAAGCGCCCCTTCGCGGTGCTGGAAAATACCGTGCGGCCGTTCTTTTCGAGCGCGGTGACGCCGTCCTTTACGCGCAGGGTATAAAACCCGTCGGCCATGCGCAGACGCCGGACGGTGATGTCCTCGCCGTTGACCGAGCCGAAGTGGAAGCCGTTCCAGGGATCGACATCCACGTGGTCGGCGACCCACATCAGCGGGAACAGACCGCCCCAGCCGAGGAAGAAATCGGTATCGACCGAGTCGCTTCCCTGGCCGGTGAGGGAGTTGTAGTTTTCAAAGCTCGCGCGCTCTTCCTTCCAGCGGGAGGAGAAGATCTCCATGCACCGCGCGGCCAGACGGCTGGCTTCTTTGTCCAGACCGTAGCGCTTGAGACCGTTGTAGGTCATGTAGTTGAGCGGCGGCCATACGCGCCCGCGCCAGTACACGTTGTCGGCAAAGGCCGGGCTCTGCTTCCAGATGGCAGGCAGCGGGACGTAGGTCCAGAACTCGTCCTCGTTGAAGATGTGTCCGACGAGATCGCGGACGCGCTCGGCGTCCGGCATGCCGGCGAGCAGCGGATAGAAGCTCGTGGGGCAGAGATCGACGAATTCGCCGCTCCAGAGACGGTTGGCGTAGATCTTCCGCTCGTCGTCCCAGAGCGCGGCGTCGGCCTTTTCGCGCAGCGTTTCGGTGAGCGAGCGCAGCCGGGGGATGGAGGCCTCGTCGCCGACGATCTTCGCCATGGCCTGTAAACACTCGCCGTCTACGACGAGAAGGCTGTTGAGCGCGACGTCCTCCATGTCGAGCGTGTGCGTCTCGGGAATGTACGCTGCCTTATCGTAGATCGGGCAGTTATCCATGGACGATTCGTCCATGGCGGCGAGCTTCGTGTGGGCGAAATGCCCCTTGCCGACGGGCGAGCTGCCGTATTCGTATACGCCGTTGCCGTTGCCGTCGCGGTGGGTGTGCCACCAGAAGTTCGCGTCGCGCAGCGCGGGGTACACCGCGTCGAGCAGCGCCCTGTCGCCGGTGAGAAGATAGTACTTCCACACCATGAACGAGCCGATCGGCGGCTGCGAGCGATCGACCCATTCGGTCAGTTCGCTCATCAGGCAGGCAAAATTCCCTTCGGGAACGTTGTTGTCGATCGTGGCCTGAATGCTCATGCGGCCGGTCTGCCAGTCGCCGCTCATGGCGTTCATATAGGCGTGGTAGTAAGGATCGTCCATCCATACGTACCAGCCGCCGAACTTCTTGTTCCAGAACCGGGTGATCCAGGTGAACCAGCGGCCGGTCGTTTCGTCGGAGAGCGTGTTCCACGCCATGATATCACGCAGCGCTTCCGCGGCCTCGGGATAAGCGCCGTCCTCAATCGAAAGGCACGCGCCGAGGATGGCTGCCTTGCGCTCTTCGAGCGCGGCTTCGTCGGCAAACACCCCGAGAGCCTCCTTTGCCTGCGCCGCGGACACGGCGGGCTCGTTTGAGACCGAAACGGCAAAGCAGATCTCGGGATTCTGTTCGAGATTGAAAAGCGAGGTGTACCACGCACCGCCCGGCTCGTCGTCCGTCGCGGCGTAGTAGCCGTTCTTTACGATGTCGTGCCCGACGCGGTGCTTGTCGCGGGCGATGCAGGTGCGTACGGGCTCGTCGCGCATGGCGATGCCCATGCAGTAGCTGCGGCACTGGCCCATCGCGGTGCGCTCGCTCGTCTTTTCCATCGTGGGGATGTTGAACGCCATCGCCGGACCCTCCGGCGCGCGGCTGAAGCCGAACGAGATCACCGGCCAGAAGCGCAGCGCCCATTCGCCGTGCGCTTTGCACCGCAGCCGCCCCGCGACGGTCCAGTCGTCGGTCTTGACATATTCGAGCTCGAGCACCGTTCCGGCGTGCGTCATTTCAAGATGCACGTACCGGCCCTGGCTGTCGTGCTCGAGAAGGCGGATGTTCCGGTCAAACGGGAACGTTGTGTAGGTATCCTCCTTTGTGCTGAAGGCACCGAGGGCAATCTGGAACCCGGCGGGGAGAAAGACATAGTTTGCCGGGCTCTCCGCGGTCCAGGTGTTCCAGTATTTTGTTTTTGAAAGCTGCTGCATGCGTTATTCCTCCCTGCCATAGCAAATGAGGCTCGACGGACGCACCGATACATACACGGTGTCGCCGGGCTGATACGATTCCACCGCGGGGCTGAGCGCGGAGATCTCCAGCGCGTCCTCGCCGATGTGTCCCGTCAGGCGGCACGTTGCGCCGACGAAGATCTTGCGTTCGATGCGGAAGGGCACAGTGTCCGCCTCCGCCGCAGCGCGGATGCGAAATTCCTCGCCGCGCACCGCGACCTTGACCGCGCCGTCTTTCGCGCCGGTCGAGACCGGAAGCTCCCAGCCCGTGCCGCGCACGCGCCGCTCGCCGGAGGGAGCGGTGAAGAGCTCGGCGTCGAGCAGGTTCGCCTTGCCGAGAAAGTCCGAGGCAAATTCGCTCTGCGGGCGGCGGTAGATGCTCCAGGGATCGCCCTCCTGCTCGATGTGGCCGCGGTTCATAAGGATGATCTTGTCCGACATCGTCAGCGCCTCTTCCTGGTCGTGCGTGACGAAGATCGTCGTGATGCCGACGGCCTGCTGGATGTTGCGGATCTCATACTGCATCTCGCCGCGGATCTTGCGGTCGAGCGCGGAGAGCGGCTCGTCGAGCAGGAGAATGTCCGGCTTTACGACGAGCGCGCGGGCCAGCGCCACGCGCTGCTGCTCGCCGCCGGAGAGCTTGGAGATCGCGCGCTTTTCGTATCCCGCAAGATGCACCATGCGCAGCGCCTCGCTCACGCGCTCGTCGATCTCATCCTGCGCCACACGCTGCATTTTGAGCCCGTAGCCGACGTTTTTCGCCACGTTCATCGAGGGGAACAGCGCGTAGTTCTGGAACACCATGCCGATGTTCCGCTTTTCCGGCTTCTGCCGGGTGATGTCCTGCCCGGAGACGAACACGCTCCCGGCGTCGGGCGATTCCAGCCCGCAGATGATGCGCAGCATCGTGGACTTGCCGCAGCCGGACGGGCCGAGCAGCGAGAGAAATTCACCCTCGTCCGCCTCAAAGGAGATGCCTTTGAGCACCTGTGTCTGGCCGAAGCTCTTTTCAATGTTTTGAACGCTCAGTTTTTTCATGGTCATTTCTTTCCTTTCCGCGCGCCGGGAGCAAACAGACTGGCGCTCGAATATCCCATGCGGTTGAGCAGCAGTATCACGAGCAGCGACAGCAGGATCATCAGCGTTGCGAGCGCGTTCAGATCCGCCTTATAGCCGGTGCGGATCAGCGTGAACACCTCGACCGGCAGCGTCCGGACGCCGAACGGCGCAAGATAATACTGGATGCAGAAGCTGTTGAAGCAGATGATGAACGACATCATGCCCCCGGCCAGCACGCCGGGGAGGAGCATGGGCGCGGTGATATCGAAGAAAACGCGCATCGGCGAAGCGCCGAGCAGCCGCGCGGCGGCTTCCGGCGTGCGGTCGGCGGAGGCGAAGCGGCCGAGCACGAGCATGACGACATACGGCAGCACGCAGATGAGATTGCCGCAGAACATGCCGAAGTAGCTCCGGCCGACGCCGAGCAGATTCAGTATGAGCAGCAGCGACACGCCCTGCACGAGCCAGGGGATCGTGATGGGCAGCTGCAAAAGCTCGTTGAGCGTGTTCGCAAGGCGCGGCGTCATATACTGCATGCCGAAGGCGCACATCGTGCCGAACACCACCGCCGTGAGCGCCACGAGCAGCGAGAAGCGGAGCGAGAGCATCGTTGCGGGCAGAAGCTCGCTCTGCGTGAACAGGTACGGGTACCACTTGAAGGTGAAGTCAAACGGGAACATGCCGTACGGCGTGCCGTTGAACGACATGAGGATGATGACGAGGATGGGGATATACAAAAAGGCAAAGCCCAAAAACATCCAGACGCGGATGGCGCGGTTGAGTCCCTTGTTCATTCCATACCGCCTCCGATCTTTCTTTCGGCATAGCCGACAATGAGCCGCACGATGCGCATGATGATGCTGAGGATCACGAGGAATACGCACGAGAGCGCCGCGCCGTAGCCCATGTTCAAAACGGCGTTATACTGCGAGTTGATGAGCGAGCCGATCATCATGCCGCTCGGCCCGCCGACGAGCGCGGGTTCGGCAAAGCTGCCGCACACGGGGATGAGCACGAGCAGTATGCCGGAGAGAAGCCCCGGGATACTCAGAGGAAATACAACGTTGAGGAACGTCCGCGCCGGGGATGCGCCGAGCACACGCGAGGCGTGGACGAGATTGTCCGGGATACCCTCGAGCGAGGTATAAAGGCACAGCACCATATACGGCAGATACTCGTATACGAGCACGAGCACGACCGCCGGCGTGGAGTAAAGGATCGACTTCCCGGATACCGTGATGCCGAGATAGCCGAGCAGCGTCATGAGAAGTCCGCCGGACTGGAGGATCATCATCATGGCGTAGATCAGCAGAAGCTGCGATGTGAAAAACGGCAATATCGTGAGCATCATCAACGTATTGCGGTGGCGGGGCTTTGCGACCTTCGCCATGCCCCATGCCATCGGATAGCTGATAATGATGCACAGCACCGTGACGAGCAGCCCGATGCCCAGCGATTTGCCCATGAGCTTGGAGAAAATGTTGGTGGAGAACATTTTGACAAAGTTCTGCACCGTCCATCCGGGGAAGCCGTTTCCCATCATGTTGCCGTCCATGAAGCTGAACACGAGCAGCATGGAGAGCGGAATGATCGACAGGCACAAAAGCAGCAGCGACGACGGCCCCGCCCACAGACTCCCGATCCGGAAGGAGCTTTTTGTTTCTTTGTTCTTCATAATAGAATCCGATCCCTCTTTATGGAGAGGGCGTGCTGCAAGGGTATTGCAACACGCCCGGATGCGGTCAAAATCGTTTTCAGGCCGCCTTGACAGCGTTCCAGACGTCCAGCCACGCCGTCTGCTGCTCGGCGGTGAGCACCGGCTGCATGTACACGCGGGACGGGACCTCCAGCGCCCAGACGAGAGCCTTCTGCTCGTCGGTCAGCTTGGAGTAGACCTTGTTGTTGACGGTGTTGTGCGCGTTGCCCTCCACGGTGGCGAAGTTGTACTGGAAGTCCTCGCCGGTCATGAAGTCCAGCCATTTGCAGGCGAGATCGTAGTTCTTCGTATCCTTGATGATGCACCACATATCGACGTAGCCGACCGTGCCCTCATCGGGATAGACATAGTTGCAGGGCGTGCCGGAGTTGAGAAGCTGTGTCGCGGTGCCGGCCCACATGTTGCCGATCACGATCTCCCCGGCGGTGTAGGGCGCGAGATAGTCGTCGTAAGACGCCCAGTAGGTGCGCACATTAGCTTTGAGCGCGGTAAGGTCGGCCTGGATAGCGTCCATATCCAGCGTATCCGGCTGGGAGGGATCCATGCCGAGATGGATGGCCGAGGTCATGATGGCGGTGACATAGTCATCGAAGAACGCGACCTTTCCGGCATACTCGTCGGAGTACAGCACGTCCCAGGAGTGGATGTCGCCGGTGACCTTGTCGGGGTTGTAGCCGAGAGAGGTCGTGCCCCACGTCCAGGGCAGCGCGTACACCTCGCCGTTTTCGCCCGTGGCTTCCGGCAGATTCAGATAGGACTCCATCAGATCGCCGTAGCAGGGGATCTTCGCGGTATCGACCGGCTCGAGAAGCCCGGCCTCGCGGAAGATCTGGACATACACGGTGCTCGGCATCGCCACGTCGATGTTGCCGATGCCGCCGGTCAGGAGCATGGTGTTCAGCTCTTCGAGAGAGTTGAAGTACACAAATTCGACTTTGCAGTTGTAGAGCTCATCAAAACGGGCCGCGTCGAACGGCTCGTCCGCGC
>CAVEPP010000055.1:0-8887 GCA_963617605.1 Alloprevotella sp.
AGCTGGCGGTTGGAGGAATTGGAGAGCTCCTGCAGATTCTTTGCCTGCTCCATAAGATCCTGCCCGCGGTAGGAGAGCGTTTTGTCCGCGCCGATGAGCTGGCTGGACGAGAGGAGCTCGCCCGCCTTCTGTCCGACGCTCGTCATGTTGTCGGTATTATCTGCGCGCAGCGCCGCGCACTGCGGCTCGTCAAACGAATAAAGCATCGGCCAGGTCTTGAGCGGCAGGAAGATCGTCCCGGTCTCGTTCATGTACTGGTAGTAGTCGCTCGGCGTATTGATCTGCATCGTCGTGGAGCTCGCGCGCTTCACAACGCCGACGACCGTGAAGCTGTCGCCCTGCATCTCCACGGTCTTGCCGACCGGCTCCTTACCGGAGAAGAGCGCCGAGGCCGCCGCCGTATCGAGCATGCAGACCTTTTTC
Organism: Alloprevotella sp.; assembly: GCA_963617605.1. Lineage (GTDB taxonomy): Bacteria > Bacillota > Clostridia > Oscillospirales > Oscillospiraceae > Apopatocola. The sequence continues at coordinate 424 of CAVEPP010000055.1, forward strand.
GCCTTGGCATAGTCGTCCGTGAGGAAGCTGCGGCCGTGGTCAAGTGAGTAGCCGTTCACATCAAAGTAGTATTCGTCGATACCGTAGAGATTGCCGGAAAAGCTGTTGTTGCCGTAGTATACGCCGTCGGCATAGTTGCGGTAGCAGAAGAGCGAAACGCCCTTCACGTGGTCGATCTTGCAGAGCTCCTGCCGCGTTTCCTCGGTGATCGGGTAAACGCCGGCGGGCACGCCGTTATACTGCACCTCGTAGGTGTAATTGTCCTGATAGAGCTGCACAACGACGGCGTTGTTGCCCGCGCCGACAAGACTTTCCTTGATCTGCTCGTTCGTGCCTTTGATGGTGGATACGATCGTGATGATCGAAGCGATGCCGATGATGATGCCGAGCATCGTCAGGAACGAGCGCAGCTTATGCCGCCACACATTCTGAAACGCCAGAGAAATGCTTTCAAGCAATGCACCCGCCCCCTTTCAATAGTTATACAGCGCGGAAGTATCGGATATCTCGGTCTTTGCTCCGGCGCGGATGCGGCTGCCGTACGGAAAGGCGATGTATTCCTCGCCGATGAGTCCGCTGTTGATCTGCGTATACGAGCCCCAGAGGGAACGCCCGGTCGATACGGCGCGCTTTTCGAGCCTTCCGTTCGCGTCCTGGACATATACAAAGCTCCCGCCGCCCTCGCGGAGGATGAACATATTCTGGAGATACAAGCCGGAGGCGCTGCCGCCGAAGGGATTGTACGTGATGTTCACATACTCGCCCTCGCGCACGGGGGTGTCCTCGTCCAGATACACAGTGAAGGGATAGAGCGAGGCGTTGCTGTTGCCCTGGCTCCAGTGGTAATAATTGCCGTCCTCTTCGACCGGGTATTCGGAAATACTGACGATCTCCGCTTCCGTCTGGGAATACGTCTGCCACGACATCACCGTGACCGTATCGCCGACATGGAGCGTTTCGAGCTCCGTTTCGCTCATCGCGCCGGTGACGTAGTATCCGCCGCCGCCGGAAATGAGTACCGCCGGGAGCTGTTCCTCGCGTGCCTGATCGGGGCTGCGGATCGTTTTCACCACGCCGTCGATTTTGCTGTAGACCACGCCGTTGTTGATCTCAAATTCCAGTGTTTCGTATTCGAGCTGCGCTTTTTTGAGATCAAGCTCGGTCTGGTATATCTTCTCCTGCGCTTCACGGCGCATGGAAATGAGCTCATTGTAGGTATAGCTCGGCGTCGTGTCGATATACGTATCGCCGCCGTCGTCGAAATCATCGCCGCCGTTGTCCGGCACGCTGCCGTCATCGAAGCGGCCGTAGGCCTCGTCTACCTTAAAGGCCACCGAGCCGTCGCCCTGGCGGACGAACACCATGCCCCAGCTGCGGAGAATGTCGCCGTCCGGGGAATCGCCGTCGTGAACCTCAAAGACAACATACGCCGTGCTGCCGCCCGCTCTTGTCAGAAGGGAATCGATAAAGGTGCTGTCGTAGGCGCAGCTGTCGCCCCAGATATAAAAGGACGGACTGTCCTTTGTACCGTCGCCGCCGCGAAAATACGGCACATCCACCGGCGTGAGCGGCGGCGCGGCCGGCTCCTCGTCGGGGAGCGGATCGGGCTGCGGGACGTACAGGCGATAGTTGTTTACCTTGACAAGATTGGCGTTGGCCTCGTCGAGCGCGATCTCCAGCTTCTGCACGGAGATCCTCGCACGCTCGAGCTGCAGGTCGGTGAGCGTCGTGTCGTAGGAGAGGATCGGGTCGCCGACCTTGACGGTGTCGCCCTCGTGTACATAGTACTTGGTGATCTTCTGCGTCTCCGAAACGTAGATCGACTGCATTTTATCGGGCTTTACAAGGCCCTGCGTCTCCGCCTGATCGTCGGCGTAGTTCGTGCAGAACTCCATGATCGGATAGACCTTCACCTTGCCGCTGCTGCCGCGGACGAGAAGCAGTATGCCGTACACACCGCCGCCGACGAGCGCGGCGATCAGCACACCGGCGATCGTCCGGCGCAGCCATTCCGGGAGATTACTGAGAAACGTTATCTTTCCCTTTTTCATCCGCTGCGCCTCCTTTCGTCATGTCGTACCGGTGCTTATCCTCGTCGCCGCGGATCAGCTCGCCGTCGAGAATGCGGTGGGTCTTTTTCGCGCAGTCGGCAATGTCCTGCGCGTGCGTGATGAGCACGACGGTCGTTCCCTTCGCGTTCAGCTCGCCGAAGATCTGCATGACCTGGCGGCCGGAAGCGGAGTCCAGCGCGCCAGTCGGCTCGTCCGCGAGCAGGATGCGCGGCTTTGCGATCATCGCGCGGGCGATCGCCACGCGCTGACACTGGCCGCCGGAGAGCTGGTTCGGGTAAAAGTCCATACGCTCTTCGAGGCCCACGCTTGCAAGCGCTTCCGCGGCGCGCTCGCGCCGTTCGCGGCGCGGCACGTTCGCATAGAGGAGCGGCAGCGCGACATTATCGAGCGCCGTGAGCTTCGGCAGAAGATAGAAGCTCTGGAAAACGAAGCCGATCATCTGGTTTCGTATATCGGCGAGCCGGTCGTCCGAAGCCGAGGACACGTCCTCCCCGGCCAGCACATACGTGCCGGAGGTCGGCGTATCAAGGCAGCCGATGATATTCATAAGCGTTGTTTTGCCGGAGCCGGAGGGCCCCATGATGGCGAGATAATCCCCGTCGTCGATCTCAAGAGAAATGTTCTTGAGGATGTGTACAACGTCCCTGCCCTGGGGATAATCCTTGCAGATGTTGCGCATTTCCAGAAGCATTACGCCACGCTCCCCTCCGCAACCGCCGCGGCGTCTTCCGCGGGTGCATCCTCCGGCACGGCGGCGTCATCGGCCGCCGGAGCATCCTCCGGTACAACGGCGTCTTCCGCTGGGGCGTCGATCTCGCCCGGGTCGCCGAAGAGCGAGGCATCCGGCTCTTCCACAGGCATGTCGCTGTCGGATGCGTTGCCGCCGGAAGCATAGTATCCGCCGGGCATGACGGCAAAGCCGCCCGCGTTGCCGCCGGAGACGTAGCCGGAAGTATCCTCATAAACCTGCGTGTGCATACCGGCGGAAAGGCCGTCCATCGGGAAGGCGATATAATCGCTTTCCTTCAGACCGGAGAGGATCTGGTATTCGCCCCGCTCGGCGTCGTAGTCGCCGAGGGATACGCTGCGCTTTTCCAGCCGGTCGCGCCCGTTCGCCGCCCAGACATAGGGCGAGGAATCGGCGTCCACGATATAATACTCCGGCAGCCACAGTCCCTCGCGGACCTCCTGCTGGCCGTAGTCCGGCTCAATGTACACGTGCTGGCCGAGAATGAGGCCGGTCACGTCGTTGAGCTTCACATAGAACGGATACTTGGACGAGCTCGTCATCTCGTCGCTGCCCGAACCGTAGTAATAGCGGTTATTGTTGTTCTCGACCTTGGTCTCCCAGTCGATGCTCTCGAGCACGCCGTTCCATGTGACGCTCTCATCAAGGCGCGAGCGGACGAGGACATTCATCCCCTCGGAGAGCGTGCCGACGTTCAGCTCGTTGATCGTGCCCTTGACCTGATAGGTCGTCATGTCCATGATGGTTATGTAGGCGTCGCTGCTCGAATCACCGTAGCCGTAGCCGGAGGTGTCGTCCGAGTCCTTGACGCTCATCACGCGCCCGGAGATCGGAGCGCGCACGTCGGTATCCTGCAGCGCCTCCTGCATGTTCTCGATCTCGCGCTCCTTGAGGCCCTTGTTATAGGTTGCTTCGCGCACATTCGCCTGCAGCTCCTGAATCTGGAGCGAGTAGCTGAGCTGCTGCGCCGCGGGTGCGGCGTCGCGCTGGCGCTCGAGATTGGGGATGTCTTCCTCGGCGTTGGAGATCGTGTTCTCGTAGCCTTCGAGTTCGAGCAGGAGCTTGCTGAGCTGAAGCTCCATGGCCTCGTTGTCGTAGCAGAAGAGCACATCGCCCTCGGTGACGAAGTCGCCTTCCTTGACGTAGGTCTCCAAAACCTGTTTGTCGCCCTTTTTGACCGTTGCCGTTTCGCCCGAAACGACAATACCGGCGTACCGGTTCACCAGCCCCACAGAGCCCTGTGAGGTGATGTCCGATACCTTCTGGACGGTGACGGCGTCCTCGGCATTGCCGCCGCAGCCGGACAGTACGCCGAGCAGCAGGCAAGCGCCGAGGAAAATGGCAAGCAGCTTTTTCATGTATGTTCCTCCTGTACTTTCAGGATGTATTGCGCATTAACTATGACGCTCTCTGGCGCGGAAAAGTTCGCTTGATCCCGCCGGACACGTCAAAAATAAAAGCGATTGCATTTTACCACAAAAATGCTATATTGGATATACGAAAAACAACGTCGAAAACGGAGGTATTCCCATTATGACCTGCAAGGAAAGATTTCTCAAATACATCGCCGTGTCCACCGCGTCCGACGAGGACAGCACTGAAAGCCCGTCCACGGCCCGGCAGCTGGAGCTCTCGCGCCGTCTGGCTGAGGAAATGCTCTCCATGGGCCTGAAGAATGTCCACATGGACAGCTGCGGCAACGCCATCGGCACACTCCCCGCCACGGAGGGCGTCAAGGCCGGGACGCTCGCGCTCATCGCACACGTGGACACCTCGCCCGCCGCGAGCGGCGAGGGCGTGAACGCCCGCGAGGTACTCTATACCGGCGAGGACATTGAGCTCGGCCATGGCGTCATTCTCTCGGAAAAGCAGTTTCCGGCCATGAAGGATGTGCGCGGGCAGGTGCTGCTCGTGACGGACGGCTCCACGCTCCTCGGCGCGGACGACAAGGCCGGCGTTGCCGAGATCATGACGGCGGTGGAAAAGCTCATCGCCTCCGGCGCGCCGCACGGCGAGCTGCGCATCGTGTTCACGACTGACGAGGAAGTCGGCCGCGGCACGGAGGGGCTGGACGTCAAGGAGCTCGCGTGTGACTGGGGCTACACCGTAGACGGCGGCGAGCTCGGCGTATACGAATACGAAAACTTCAATGCCGCCGCGGCGCTCGTCCGTGTACACGGCGTCGGCATCCATCCCGGCAGTGCGAAGAACATTATGAAAAACGCTGCGACCATCGCCATGGAGCTGCACTCTCTTCTCCCCGCCGACCAGGTGCCGGAAAAGACCGAGGGCTACGAGGGCTTCATCCACCTCACCGATATGTCCGGCGACATAGTGGAAGCCGAGCTCCACTATATCATCCGCGACCATGACCGGACGCTTTTTGAAGAGAAGAAAGCGTGCGTCCGCGCCGCCGTGAAGGAAATCAACCACCGCTACGGCGAAGGCACCGCTGAGGCAAACATTTCCGACACCTATTACAATATGCGCGAGAAGATCGAGCCGCACCGCCACCTTCTCGACCGCGCCGAGGCTGCTTACCGCGCCTGCGGCGTCGCGCCGCGCACCGAGGCGATCCGCGGCGGCACGGACGGCGCTGTGCTCACGTGGATGGGGCTTCCCTGCCCGAACCTTTCGACCGGCGGCTACAACTACCACGGCGTTCACGAGTTCATCCCCGTGGACAGTCTCTCGGTCATGCCGGACGTGCTGCTGGAGATCATCGGCAGCTTCGTGGAAAATGCCTGATCACCGGAGGGTATCATGTCCAAAACCTCGATCCTCATCGCCAAGATCCTGGCGGTGATCCTGCTCGCGGTGCTGCTGACCAGCGCAGCGCTCTCCCCGCGCTGGGCGGCGCGGCCGGAGGACGTGCGCGTCGCGGCGCCGACGCCGCTCCCGACCGCCGAACCGACGCCTACCCCCTCGCCGACACCGTCTCCCACCCCGGAGCCGACAGCGACAGCGACACCCACTCCCACACCGACGCCTACCCCGGAGCCAACGCCGATCGAGTATACGATCTCCATGGTGGGAGACTGCACGCTCGCGAGCTATCCGGAGGCGCGCTATTACGCCAACTCGTTTGAAAATGTTGTCGGCACGAACTGGGCATACCCCTTCTCCAATGTGCTCGATGTAACGGGAAACGACGACATGACGATCGTGAATCTCGAGTGCAGCATTTCCGATCTTACCGCCGGATCTGCTTCCACGTTCTCGTTCCTTGCGCCGAAGGCGGCAACGGACATTCTCACGCTCGGCAGCGTGGAGTTTGCTACGACCGCGAATAACCACGCCATGGACTTCGGCCAGCAGGTCTACGACGACACGCTCACCAATCTCGACGCCGCCGGTATCGGTCACTGCGGCGAAGGCGAAGGCGCGCTTTATACGACCGAAAGCGGTCTGACCGTCGGCGTGTATGCCGTTTACAGCTGGCACACGCCGAGCGCCGAATCGGTTGCCGCGGGCGTCCGTTCTCTCAAGGACGCGGGCGCGGAGATCGTCATCGTGAGCGCCCACTGGGGCAACGAGGCGAGCTACTACCAGAATGCCAACCAGGAAGAGGTGGGCCGCGCCGCGATCGACGCGGGCGCGAGCATCGTCTTCGGCCATGGGCCGCACCGACTGGAGCCGTTTGAAAAATACAACAACGGCATCATTTTCTACAGTCTCGGCAACTTTGTGTTCGGCGGCAACACCAACCCCGCCGACATGGACAGCGTGATCGCGCAGGCGACCATCACCCGCGACCCGGACGGGACGCTCTATCTCTCCTCGTTCAACGTTCTGCCGTGCAGCATCAGCAGCAAGACAAGCGAGAATGACTACTGCCCGACGCTCTTTGAGCCCGGTACCGAGGAATATGACCGTGCCATGTCCAAGGTGGACGGCTCCTGGACGGGGGCGAACAACGTGATCGACTACTCGTTCATGCATCCCGACGAGGGTTGACCTGCTTAACGAAATATGCCGCCGAAACCGGACTGGTTTCGGCGGCATATTTTTATCGTTTTATTGGCGCCTCACTTGCGGCGGCGGCCTCCGGCGCGGCGGTCGGCATAGATTTTGCTGTCGTTGATCTTGCTGTCGGACTGCTGCATGAAGTGCTTGAGCTTATCTTCAAAGCTGGTATCCCCGGTGGGCGGCGCGACCTCGCCGTCGCGCGGCGCGGCGCTGCGGTAGGTGCTGGCCGGGCGCGGCGTGTAAGCCGGGCGGGCAGCGTTGTTTGCCGAGGGCTGAGCCGGACGCGGCGTATAGGCCGGGCGCGGCGCGCTCGGCTGAGCCTGCTTGATGGAGAGATTGACCTTTCCTGCCTCGTTGACACTGAGGATCTTAACTTTGACAGTGTCGCCGACCTTCAGATAGTCGTTCACATCGTTTACATAGGCGTTGGCGATCTCCGAAATGTGTACGAGGCCGCTCTTGCCGCCGGGAAGCAGTACGAACGCTCCGAATTTGGTGATACCAGTTACTTTGCCTTCCTGAATCGCTCCGATTTCCAGCTCCATGGGGATCCCTTTCTCTTTTCTTTCAATTTATTGATATATCCTGTCATCCGGCAGGACAAGACCAAGCCGTTCGCGTGCAAGCTCCGCGATGCGGTCCGCATCGCCGCTGCGCTCGATCCGCTCGCGCAATGCCGCGTTGCTTTGCTCCAGCGCCTCGCAGCGCTCTCTCGTCTCGCGCAGAAGGAGCTCCGCTTCCTCCACGCGGATCGCCGTTGTGACGTACCGCGCCGCAGCGTAAACCAGCAAAATGGATAGAATGCAGCCAAAAAGAAACTTTATGCTTTTGCTCATCGCTTTGCTCCGCCGTCTCCCCCGCCGCGGCAGCTCTATCACAGCCGGGGAAACTTGCGCATTATTTTAAACGATAGATTGGATTTTGCATAGATATTTTTTCAAATTTTTTTATATTTTTTTCGCGTCTCGTCTCTCCTTTTTTCTTTTCCCTGCCGTTGTTCTTCCCTTTGCTCCCGTTTCCGCTCCGCGAGACGACGCACCGAGCGCCGAAGCGGAGACAGAAGGTATGCGCAAAGTGCACCTCCGGCAATAGCCGCCGTGAGAAAACGGGGATGCACGCCGCCGCTGCACCATTGTGCGGCAGCGAAAACCGTGAGCCCCGCCAGCGCATAAAAAAGCGCGTCCCACAGTGCTGCGAGCCGGCGGAAAACCTGCCGGAGGACGTATACCGGAAGCTGCATAACGCCAAGCGCCGCGCCGGTCAGAAAGGCAAACGCCAGCTCAAAAAGCTGCCGGGCCGTCGATTCGCTCATTTATCCGAAGAGCCTCGCCCAGAAGCTGCGGTGCACCGGGACGTCGGCATACGAGAGATCCGAAATATCCCCCACGACGAGAAGATCGCCGGAGTCCACCGAGAGCGTCTCCACGCGGAGATTGCTCCCATGCACCGTGAGGGCGCCAAGCTCCGTCTGCATCTGTACGATGCTCTCGTCAAAGCCGCCGACCTCTTCCACGCCGGACACGCTCAAGCGGTTCCGGTTTTCCAGTATGATGTTCTGCGCTTTTCTCCGCTCGGTCTCTCCCGCCATACGATCACCTCGGCACAAGACTATGCCCGAAAAACGTTTCGTATGCTTTGTCTTGACAGCGCGGGCGCGGAATGGTACTTTATGTGG
>CAVEPP010000056.1:0-3987 GCA_963617605.1 Alloprevotella sp.
AGCGCTGGGGCTCGTTCTGGAAGCCGCGCTCCGCATAGAACTCCTGCTCACCGGCGGTGAAAACGAACTCGTTGCCGCACTCTTTGCATACCAGGGTCTTGTCCTCGTACATTTGCTGATCCTCTCTTTGATTCTGCCCTTGGGCTTGATATTGCGTTCAGCTTTCGCTGTTGTCGCCTGAAGAAGTTATCCGGGAGAGCTTGCGCCGGATTCGCTGTACGGCATTGTCAACCGCTTTTTCGGAGTGGCCGCTGGCTTCAGCCATGGAGCAGTATGACTGCCCTTCTAAATAAAGATGCAGTATCTTCTGCTCAAAGGGTGACAAGCACCGGGAAAATGTTTGGAAAAATTCGTCTGCGCGCTCTCTCGCCAAAACCTGCTCTTCCGGGATTCTCCGTAAATCAAGGGCTGCATACGTACCGGGACGGCTGCTTTCGCTGCCGAACGCATCCTCCAACGATACGCCGCTGTTGAGAGGGATATGCTTCAAGCGAGACGCCGATTTGATCGCGCTGAAAATCCGGCGCTGGATGCACAGCTCCGCATACGCCTTAAAGGGGACACCCTGCGAAGGTCTGTACTCGCGAATCGCGGAGAGAAGGCCAAGCATTCCCTCCTGGGTGAGGTCCTCGCTGTCTCCTCCGGCAAGAAAATACGGTCTTGCGCAAATGCGGACAAGCTGACTGTATCGAGCGGCTAACGCATCTTCCGCTCCGGTGCAGCCGGAAACGGACATTTGCTGCAGCTGCTCGTCGCTGAAGCATTGAAAATCTTCCATAAAAAAACCATTTTATAAACGGATTATATTAGTTTTCACCAACAAAGTCAAGAGAATTATGAAATACTTATGAAGCTTTTTCCAAAATTTCCGATTTAATTAAAGGCTGAGCTGCTGCTGGCCGTGAAATGGGATGCCCAGATGCTCATACGCCTTCTGCGTAACACAGCGGCCCCGCGGCGTTCGCGTGAGAAACCCCTGCTGGAGAAGGTACGGCTCATAAACGTCCTCCAGTGTAACAGACTCCTCGTTGATGGTCGCGGCAAGCGTTTCCACGCCGACCGGGCCGCCGGAATAGAACTCAATGATGCTGCGCAGCATACGCCGGTCCAGAGCGTCGAGACCGAGATGGTCGATCTCCAGCCGGTTGAGAGCTTTATCCGCAACGTCCCGCGTTATCACGCCGTCGGCTGTTACTTGTGCGAAATCGCGCACACGGCGCAGAATACGGTTGGCAATGCGCGGCGTGCCGCGGCTGCGGCGGGCGATCTCGTCCGCACCTGCGGATTCGATCTGGATGCCAAGAATCCCGGCGCTCCGCTCCACAATGCGGCGGAGCTCCTCCGGCGTATAGAGCTCAAGGCGGAGGATCACGCCGAAGCGGTCGCGCAGCGGCGCAGAGAGCTGTCCGGAGCGCGTTGTTGCGCCGATGAGCGTGAATTTCGGCAGATCGAGCCGAATGGAGTTGGCTGAAGGCCCCTTGCCGATGATGATATCGATGGCAAAATCCTCCATCGCGGGATAGAGGATCTCCTCCACTGCGCGATTCATGCGGTGGATCTCATCCACGAAGAGGATATCGTTCTCCTGCAAATTGGTAAGAAGTGCCGCAAGATCGCCGGGCTTTTCGATGGTTGGCCCCGAGGTGATGCGCATGTTTACGCCCATCTCGTTGGCGATAACGGCGGCGAGCGTCGTTTTGCCGAGCCCCGGAGGGCCGTGAAGCAAAACATGGTCCAGTGACTCTCCGCGCATTTTCGCCGCCTGAATGAAAATGCGGAGATTTTCCTTTGCACGCTCCTGTCCGATATATTCGTTAAGATACCGCGGGCGGAGCGAGCCCTCGCCGACATCCTCCGGCAAAGAAACGGAACGGGTTATCAGTTCCCCCTCCTGCGCCGCATCCGAAAAGCTGATCGCCAAGCTGCTCCACCTTCCTTTACTTCATCATTTTTTTCAGCCCCTGCCGCACGATATCCTCGACGGAGAGGTTCTGAATGTCCAGCCCCTTAAGCGCTGCGGCGATCTCGTTGCCGCCGTAGCCGAGTACGCCGAGAGCTGCCGCTGCGTCGGAGAGCTTGTCCCCGCCGGAAGCTGCCGCGGGCGCGAAGGCACCGGATGAACCGAAGCCGGAATCCGAGGTACTGCCGGAGAACTTATCCTTCAGCTCAAGGATCACGCGCTGCGCGATCTTTTTCCCGATGCCGGGAGCCGCTGTCAGGGCTTTCTCATTGCCGGACAGAATGGCGAGAGAGAGCGACTCCGGCGTGTTGGCAGAGAGGATCGCCTGCGCCGCCTTTGCACCGACGCCGGAAACTCCCGTCAGCAGCTCAAAGCTGTGCTTTTCCTCTGCGCTCGTAAAGCCGTAAATATCAAAGCAATCTTCTCGGATAATCGTACAGGTATAAAACCGGACTTTGTCTCCAATGCGGACACGGCCAAGAGAGTTTGTGGTCGTGTTGACGGCATAGCCGACACCGCCGCAGTCTACAACAGCGATGGAACCGTCAATCAAGGAAACAACGCCTTCTATATAGTAGAACACAGATTAGAATCTCCTTCCCGATTCAAGAGAGACGTAGAGCTGCGCGCATGGCAGAGCGCAATGGCGACAGCGTCCGCCGCGTCGTCCGGCCGGGGAACGGCGGTCAGATGCAAAATCCGGCGTACCATATCCATGACCTGCCGCTTTTCCGCCTTGCCATATCCGACGACAGCCTGCTTTACCTGCATGGGGGTATACTCGTATACCGGTACGCCGCAGCGAAACGCGCAGAGCAGAATGACGCCGCGGGCATGCGCCACGGGGATGCCCGTGGTGATGTTCTTGCTGAAGAAAAGCTCTTCTATCGAGATCGCGTCAGGATCACAGGAACGGATCAGCTCCTCCAGATCCGAATAGATCTGATCCAAACGCGACGAGAGCGGCGTGTGCGCCGGCGTAGTGATAACACCGCAGGAGAGCATCCTCTGCTGTGCGCCGGACGTTTCCAGCAGCCCGAAGCCGACGGTAGCAACGCCCGGGTCGATACCGAGAATTTTCATACCTCTCCCCTTTCCTATCTTATTATATTATCATAAAACCGTTTTTCTGGCAATCTTTTTTCCACTTGCGGACAAGACATAGAAAACGGGTTGGATGTGTTCCAACCCGTTTTTGGATTTTTTCGGAAATTACTTCTGTTCGGACCAGATGCGCGAGGAAAAGAGGATGCCCGCGATACCGGCAACGGTGTCGACCATGGCTGCAAACCAGAGTTGATAGGTTACGCCGAGCAGCGCGAGAATGAGGAGGACCGCCTTGATGGCAAGAACAGCCATCAGAAGCTGCCGGACTGTGGAACGCGTGGCTTTTGCCGCGTCGATTGCACCGGCGATGGGCGCAGCCGTCTTATCCATGATCACGGCGCTGCCCGTCTGCATGGCCGCCTCGGATGCGAGACCGTCGACGCACACACCGATGTCTGCCGCGTTGAAGCAGGCGGTATCGCCGTTCGCCTCGCCCATATACAAAACGCTATTGACCGGGAAACGCTCCTTGATCTCCTGGATCTTTTCCAGCCGGTCCATCGGCATGCACTGCGCATAATACTCACGGATGCCTGCGGAAGCAGCGGCGGTACGGGTTTTCTCCGGGGTGTCTGCCGAAAGCATGATACACTCGCACCCCGCGCCAGCCACGGCGCTGAAGGAGGCTCTGGCATCGTCGCGGATTGTATCGGAAAGATAGATGCATCCGGCATACTGGTCGTTGACGGCCATATACACGGTGACGCCGTCTCCGACAGGGTCCGTAACGGTTACGCCATTTTTCTCCATATAAGCCGCATCACCCATGCGGATGTCGATCCCGTCGATCACGGCGGTGATGCCGTCGGGCTCCTCGGTGAATTCTTCAATAAGAGAGGCGTCGATTGCCTGTCCGTACGCCTTGGTAATGGATGCGGCGACAGCAGTGGAAGAGCCAGATTCGGCATGCGCCGCGACCT
>CAVEPP010000056.1:3997-8801 GCA_963617605.1 Alloprevotella sp.
CAGCCGGATCAAGCCGCTCCGATTTCACGGAGGAGACACGGTAAAAACCGGTGGAGAGCATTTCGTCCTTGTCGAATACGACCGCCCCAGCGCGGGAAAGGCCGTCCAGAACGAAAGCATCCTTTACGACAACACCGCTTTGCAGCGAGCGGAAGAGACCGGCGAGGTACATGAACGGCAGCGGCGCAAGAAAGGCCGTCGGGCAGGAGATGATGAGAAGCACGAGCGCGCGGTGAATGGCTTCCTCGGTCGGCACCGTGGAGAAGATCAAAAGGAGAAGTGAGATCAAAACGCTGACGCCGAGAGCGAACGGAGCATAGACTCTCGCATACCGTTCCACGGAATCAGTTTCGGGTCCGTACACGGCTTCCGGATCGGAAGCGGCATCGATCGCATGAGCAAAAACAGAGTCCGACGCGGCGCCGAGCACCGTGCAGCGAACGGCAGCGCTGTTGTTGACAGATCCCGCCGGGATCTTCTGCCCGGCTGTGACTTCGCGCCGGGCGGTATGTCCGAAAATCGGGGCAAGATCCAGTGTGGCGGAACCTTCCAGAATTTCGAGATCTGCCGGGGCACGCTGGCCGCGCTCAAGAATAAGGATATCACCGAGCTGGACCTCTTCAGGCGAAATGGCGGTCTTCTCCTCACCGCGGAGAACCGTAACGCTTGCCACATAGGGATCTACGCGATCACGGTAACTGGATTTTGTGAGCGCCGAGGCATACGAGCGAACGATAAATCCCGCCTGATAGATCAGCATGACGGCGGCGGCCTCATATCCCTCATTGATCGTGAATGCGAGAATCGCTGCGATGGAAACAAGAAGCTCTTCGCCGAGGCAGTGCTCCTTAACGAGCCGGACGCAGGCGCGGTACAGCACGTCAAAGCCGCTGATCAGCGTGCTGAGCAGCAGTAAGAGGAGCGATATGCCGTCTCCAAGGCGCAGAAAAAGACCGAGACAAAGCAAAACAGCGGCAACACCGAGCCGGACAAACAAAAGCTTGTCCACGCCGTACCACGTGATTCCGCCGGGCGAGGCTGCGCCGCTCCCGCTTTCTCCTTCTGTTTTCTTCTTGAAAAGTTCTTTCATATCGTTAACCCCATCCCATGGTTCCGTAATATTCCACTTTACATAATAGTATATCATCTACATGCCAAAAAGCAACCGCGATTTTAAGTTTTTCAAAAAAAGGTCACGGGGTTTTCCTCCGGCATACGATGGACTGAGAGTATTGCTCTCTATCCGGAAATTTGGAGGAATCGTTTTGAATAGTAAGGAATCCGCGGAGGCCGTCTGTGGATATAAATGCGGCGCTCTGCCGTCCTGCGCGCCGCTGGCGGTCGGATTTGTCCCCGCGCAGGAGAACGCGCAGGCTCAATACGAGCCGGACAAAGCGCTTGCGCGCGGTACGCTGTTTCCGGGGCTGGATCTGCCGCTCGGAAACATGGTCAACGACACGGCGCCGAACGTTCCGCTTGCCGAACTCATGGCGATCGACTTCGCCGCGCACGATCTTTCGCTGTATCTTGACACGCACGCCGGTGACGCGGAGGCGTTTGCCGCCTATCAGGATCTTCTCAAGCTCGTGGAGGAGGGCGCGCAGCGCTATGCAAAGCTCTACGGGCCCATCACCAAGCGCGATCTTCTCAACGCGGAAACGTATACCTGGCTGAAAAGCCCCTGGCCGTGGGAGTACTGCGGCAATACGGAGGGTTGACGCATGTTTATTTATAAGAAGAATCTTCAGTACCCAGTACGGATTGCCAATCCGAATCCGGCGCTTGCCAAGGTCATCATCTCGCAGTACGGCGGGCCGAACGGCGAACTGGGCGCATCGCTCCGCTATCTGAGCCAGCGTTTTGCCATGCCGAGCGACGAAGTCAAGGGGATCCTTACCGACATCGGTACGGAAGAGCTCGGCCATCTGGAAATGGTCGGCGCGATTGTCCACCAGCTTACGCGGAATCTGACGCCGGAGGAGATCAAAGCACAGGGCTTTGACGCCTATTTTGTCGATCATACGCTCGGCGTATTTCCGCAGGCTGCGGCGGGCGTGCCGTGGAACGCCATCGGCATCGGCGTCAGCGGCGACGTGATCGCCGATCTCACGGAGGACCTTGCCGCCGAGCAAAAGGCACGCGCTACCTACGATAACATTCTCCGTCTCTCGGACGATCCCGACGTAAACAACGTCATCCGTTTCCTGCGCGAGCGGGAGGTCGTCCATTTCCAGCGCTTCGGCGAGGCGCTCGGGCTCGTGACGGAAAAGCTCAATCAGAATAACGTCTACTATATGAATCCGGCGTTCCCCGGACGCTGAAACGGAGAGAAAACGACGGCGGAAGAGTCATTCCGCCGTCGTTTTTCCTTCGAGCTGAAGCCGTGCGAGGATCTCCTCATCCGCCGGGCAGAAATCGTAGCCGCCGATCTCCGCCGGTGTGATCCAGCAAATGGCGTTGTGCTCCAGAAGCTGCGGCACACCATCCGTGATCTCCGCGCGGAACAACGTCAAATGGATGGTGAGATCCGGGTAAACATGCGTCAGTTCCATATAGATGTCTCCGATGCGGATCGAAACGCCGAGTTCCTCCCGACATTCGCGCGTAAGAGCGTCCTGCTTCGTCTCCCCCGGCTCGACTTTTCCGCCGACGAACTCCCAGAGCAGTCCCCTCGCCTTGTGCGCCGGGCGCTGGCAGATGAGAAAGCGCCGCGGGTCTTCCGTATCGTGGACAAGTGCTGCAACAACCTCTACCATGATTCTATCCTCGATGCTTATAATTTTGTTTTTATGGTAGACGGTTTGGGCTGAAAAGTCAAGGAACCGGACAGGGGCGGCCGAATAGAATAAAGAGGAAAAACGTTACCGGAAAGGGCTGAATTTGCCATGCAATCGATCATTCCTCTGGGTGAAATGGCACCCGGCACACAGGGCATCATAGCGGAAATTCTTCCGGAGTGCGCCTTGAGCCGCCGCCTTCTCGATCTTGGATTTGCAGAGGGTGCAGGAATACGGTGTCTCTTTCGCAGTATGTTCGGCGATCCGATGGCCTATGAGATCTGCGGCACAGTGATCGCGCTCCGCGCCGAGGACAGCGCTTCCGTGCTCGTCCGTCTGCTCGACGGGGCGGAGACGTAATGGCGGAGTCTTACCGTTTTGCGCTGGTAGGCAATCCGAACGTGGGGAAAAGCTCGCTTTTCAACGCGCTGACCGGTCTGCACCAGCATACAGGAAACTGGCCAGGGAAAACGGTTGCGACAGCGGCAGGAACGTGCAGCATCGACGGGGCAGCCGTCGAGCTCATCGACCTGCCGGGAACCTATTCTCTCTCCGCACATTCGCCGGAGGAAGAGGTCGCGGCGGAATATATTTCCTTCGGCACCGCCGACGCGGTGATCGTCGTCTGCGACGCCACGGCGCTCGGGCGAAATCTCTATCTTGCCCTGCAGGTCATGGAGATCACGGACCGCGTTGTCGTGTGTGTAAATCTGATGGATGAGGCGAAAAAACGCGGCATCACCGTGGACCTTCCGCGGTTATCGCAGATGCTCGGCGTGCGCGTTGTCGGGACGAGCGCGCGGCAGAAGAAAACGCTCCCTCCCCTGCTGCGTGCGGCGGTAGCCGCTGCGCGGGAGAAATGCCGCGAATCGGTTCCGGTGCGCTATGGCGAAGCGATCGAGGCGAGCCTTTTTTCTGTTACGGCGCGGCTGGATGAGCTGCTTCCCAGGGCGATACCCAATCACCGGTGGGTGGCGATGCAGCTTCTGCTCGGCGGCGATGCCGCTGTTCATGCGTTGGAGAAAAAGCTCGGGCGGCCGCTGGATGAGGATCCTTTTCTCTCGGAAGCCATCCGTCTTGGCAGGGAACGTATCGACCGCGCCGGAGAAAACGCGGAAGCGGCGGCCGCAACGGTCCTTCTCCGCCGCGCAGCCGACATCGTGGCGGAGGTCGTTTCCGCAACGCATCAAAACGGATTCTTCCGCGACCGGAGGGCCGACCGTATCCTGACCGGAAGAAAATTGGGCGTTCCGATCATGCTGCTGTTGCTTCTGATCCTCTTTTATCTGACGGTACAGGGCGCAAACTACCCATCGGCGCTTCTCTCCACCGCGCTGTTCGGATTTGGCGATGTTCTTTCGCGCTGGCTGCTCGCTGCCGGGCTTCCGCTCTGGCTGCATGACGCGCTGATCCTCGGAGTATATCGTGTGACCGCATGGGTCGTATCGGTCATGCTGCCGCCGATGGCAATCTTCTTCCCGCTGTTCACATTTCTTGAAGACGTCGGCTATCTGCCGCGTATGGCGTTTAATCTCGATAAGCCGTTTGAGCGCTGCCGCGCGTGCGGCAAACAGGCTCTTACGATGGCGATGGGCTTTGGCTGCAATGCCGCCGGTGTTGTCGGCTGCCGGATTATCGACTCGCCGCGCGAGCGGCTGCTTGCCATGCTCACAAACAGCTTCGTCCCGTGCAATGGGCGCTTTCCAATTTTGATCTTTCTGCTCGGCGCTTTCTTTTCCTCCGGTGATCCGCTCATGTCCGCTCTTCTGCTGACAGGCGTCGTATGTCTCGGCATTGCCGCGACGTTTGGCGCGACACGGCTTTTATCCGCTACCGTGCTGCGCGGGCAGTCATCTTCCTATGTTCTGGAGCTGCCGCCGTACCGAAAGCCGCAGCTCGGAAAGATCCTTGTCCGCTCGCTCCTTGACCGAACGGTGTTCGTGCTGGGGCGGGCCGCCGCCGTTGCTGCGCCCGCTGGTCTGATCCTCTGGCTGCTTGGGAATATTTCCGTCGGGAATGTCTTCCTG
>CAVEPP010000057.1:0-8719 GCA_963617605.1 Alloprevotella sp.
TATTGCCTTCCCCCCGGGGGTCAATGCGAACGAGGTAACGGTTGTCCACACCTCGTCGGATGTCGTGAACTTTTATGTGGACAAGCTCGCCCGCAAGACCATTGAGGTCAAGGGCGCTTTTACCGGCAACACGGCGGACGGATACCTTGCTGATGAGAGCATGGTGTTCGACCCGATGGTCGTTGCCATCAGCGGACCGAAAAAGGTCATATCCAAAGTTGACCACGCGCTTGTAGCTATTACCCGTGAAGAAGTTGACCGCACGCTGAGCTATTCCACGACATACTCACTCGTCGATGCTGACAACAACCCGGTTGAGGATTCCTCCATCCAGCGCGAGACGGAGGAAGTGACCGTGACGCTGAATGTCCTTTCCACAAAGGAAGTTCCCCTCGATGTGACGATCATCGACGGCGGCGGCGCCACGCGCGACGCCAACACCCGCATTGATATTGAACCGCGTTCCATCATGCTCGCGGGAGACGCTGCCGCGATCGACAGCACGACGAAGCTCATTCTTGGAACGATCAACCTGTCGACCTTTGCTACGGACTTCTCCGCCACGTATACGATCATCCCGCCGAACGGCACCGAGAACATGACCGGCGTTACGGAGGCAACGGTAACGATCTCCATCACGGGTGTTGCCACGAAGTCCTTCTCCGTAAATCCGGACAATATCGTCTGTATCAATGTTCCGGATGGGTACGATGCGGAGAATATCACGCAGGCGCTCAACGTAACGATCCGGGCTCCGCAGGAGATCCTTGACCAGATCAGCGAGGTGAACCTCCGCGCTGTGGCGGATCTCTCCAACCTCGGCACGAACGCTTCCGGCGTTTTTACCCCGACGGTCGAGATTAAGATCGATGGCTTCCCCGAAGCGGGCTGTGTCGGCGAATACAAGATCTATATCACACTCAAGGAAAAACATTAAGGGATTATGTACGGCTATATCCGTCCAGACGTCGGCGAGCTCCGCATAAATGAATATCGCCGTTTCCGTTCCACATACTGCGGCCTGTGTGAAGCACTCCGGCAGCAATACGGGGCGATGGCTCGCTTCCTTGTCAGCTATGATATGACGTTTCTCGCACTGCTCTCGCTCTCGCCGGAGACGAGTATCGAACAGCGCCGCTGTCCGGTGCATCCGCTGCGGAAACAGCCGTGCATTTGCGGCACGCCGGAGCTTTTCGATGCCGCGGACTACACAGTCATCCTCGCCTATCAGAAGATGATAGACG
This sequence comes from Alloprevotella sp., assembly GCA_963617605.1. Lineage (GTDB taxonomy): Bacteria > Bacillota > Clostridia > Oscillospirales > Oscillospiraceae > Apopatocola. Next base: position 1,245 of record CAVEPP010000057.1, read on the forward strand.
ATACATCTGACGAAAAGGGCTTCCGGGCGCTGCGCGCCCGCGCCGCCGTCCGGCTTCTCCGGCGCAGCTACCGCAAAGCGGCGGCCCGGCAGCCGGAGTTTGACGAGAACGCCCGGCAGTGTCTCGAACGGCTCACAGCGGTCGAGAAGGGCGGCAGCGCGTCTCTCGATGAGGCGGCGGACTGCTTCGCCCGCCTTATGGCGTTTCCGGCAAACCGGGCATCCGACCCTATGCTGCGGCGGGTGCGTGGGGAGATCCTTTATCATGCAGGACGGGCCGTTTACATCCTAGATGCAGCGGACGATTATGTATCCGATCAGAAAAACGGCAGGTATAATCCGCTCTGTCTGCGCTTCGTCTCCGATGCTATGTCAGCAGAAGAAAAGGCGGAGATCCGCGCTACGTTGAATCTCTCCCTTTCCCGTGCCATGAATGCTGCGAATCTTTTGCCGGAGAGCGCATGGAAGCCCATTCTTGAAAATATCCTGTCCTGCGGTGTTCCGCACGTCGCCGACGCGGTATTTGCCGGGACATGGAAGAAAAACAGAAAAAATACGGAGGATCTTTGATCCTTCCAACAGGGAGTAAGCGAATGACCGATCCTTACGTTGTTTTGGGCGTTTCCCGAACGGCATCCGATGAGGAGATAAAAAAGAAATACCGCGAGCTTGCCCGGAAATACCACCCGGACAACTACGCCAACAACCCGCTCGCCGATCTCGCGCAGGAAAAGATGAAACAGATCAATGAGGCATATGACGCGATTACGAAGGAGCGCGCGGGCGGCGGCGCGCAGTATAAAGCCTATACGCAGCCCGGCAGCACGTCCACCGGCAGCGCAAGCGGCCCGTACCGGGATGTTCGTTCTGCAATCATGGCAGGGGATCTTACCCGCGCGGAAATGATCCTCGGTTCCATCGTAGATCGGAATGCCGAGTGGCACTTCCTTATGGGCGCGGTTGCATATCACCGCGGATGGATGGACGAGGCGTCCAAGTATTTCCGTCAGGCAGCATCAATGGATCCCAGCAACGCGGAATACCGTCAGGCGGTCGCACAGATGGAAAGCCAGGCGAGTGATCCGTTTTCCGCCGGAAACGCCGCGGGACTCGATACGCTCGGATGCGGTTCGTTTTGCCCGTGCATGGCGCTGATGGCTGCCTCCGGCGGCTGTATGCCGTGTTTCTGCTTTATCTGACAATATAATCTTGTGATTCACATATTTGGGGAGATGGGAAGAAATGGGAAAACTGCTCAGTATGACCGGCTACGGAAGTGCCAAAGGTTCTGTAGAGGGTCAGGAGATCACTGTTGAACTGAAAAGTGTCAACAACCGGTATCTGGACTGTTCCGTCAGGTTGCCGCGGAATTTCCTTTTTGCCGAGGATACGGTGAAGCAGGCGGTCTCCGCCGGTGTTTCGCGCGGTAAGGTGGACGTTTTTGTGTCGGCACAGGCTTCGCAGGATTCCGGGACGATTGTTTCGGTGAACGAGGATCTTGCCCGCGGTTACCGCGATGCGGTCGCGCACATCGCCGAAACGCTCGGGCTCGAAAGCGGACTCAATGCGTTCAGCATTGCCCGGTTCCCGGACGTGCTCACGGTAGAGAGGCGTGAGCTGGACAAGGACAAGGCCGCCGCGGCGCTCTCAGAGATCACGGCGAAGGCGGTGGAGGAATTCAACGCCATGCGCGAACGCGAAGGCGACCGGCTGCGCCGGGACATGCTCGGAAAGCTCGAAACCATCGAGGGACTTGTTTCCGTTGTGGAGGAGCGCTCCCCGCAGACGGTGAAGGAATACCGCGAGCGCCTTGAAGCGCGTCTGCACGATATTCTGGCGGACCGCTCGCTCGACGAGCAGCGTGTCATCACCGAAGCCGCGATCTTTGCCGACCGCACCGCCGTGGACGAGGAGACGGTTCGTCTCCGCAGTCATATTGCCCAGTTCCGGACCATGCTGGAGGAAGGCTCTCCGATCGGTCGGAAAATGGATTTCCTTGTGCAGGAATTTAACCGCGAATCCAACACCATCGGCTCCAAGTGCAGCGACGCATCTCTCGCCAAGGTCGTGGTCGATCTCAAATCGGAGATCGAGAAGATCCGCGAGCAGCTGCAGAATGTGGAATGAGGTGCGGATATGAAGCTAATTAATATTGGTTTCGGCAATCTCGTTTCTGCCTCGCGCCTGATCGCCATTGTCAGCCCGGAATCCGCGCCGATCAAGCGCATCATTCAGGATGTGCGCGAACGCGGCGAGCTGATCGACGCGACCTATGGCCGCAGGACCCGTGCGGTCATCATCATGGACAGCGGCCACGTGATCCTCTCGGCGCTCCAGCCGGAAACAGTCAGCGCCCGCATGATCGGCCGCAGTGAAGAACCTTCGGCAGAAGAGAGGGACGAGCAATGAAACGCGGTAAGCTGCTGGTGATCTCCGGGCCGTCCGGCTGCGGAAAATCCACTGTGATCGGAAAAATGATGGCGGGAAGAGAGAATGTGGAGTTTTCCGTATCTGCCACGACGCGCCCCCCGCGCCCCGGTGAAAGAGAGGGTGTCGATTACTTTTTTGTTTCTCATGAGCGCTTTGAGGAAATGATTCAAAACGATGAGCTTCTTGAGCATGCCGAGTTTGTCGGCAACTGCTATGGTACGCCAAAGTCGCAGGTCTGCGCGAGGCTTGAAAGCGGCGTGTCCGTTATTTTGGACATTGAGGTCCAGGGCGCGGCGCAGGTGAAGCAGAAGCTGCCCGAAGCCGTTACCGTATTCCTTGCCCCGCCGGGGCTGGATGCGCTCGAGCGGCGCCTCCGCGGCCGCGGGACGGAATCGGAGGAAACGATCCGTGCCCGGCTCGAAACGGCGCGGCGCGAAATGGCCCTTGCTCCGAACTATGATTATACCGTGATCAACGATGACCCGGATCGCGCGTCCCGCGAGCTCGGAGCCATCCTCGATAAATAAATCCCACATAATGTTTTATACCGGTCAACACCGGATCAGAAAGGAATGGAATCTGTTATGATGCTTTATCCCCCGATGGCGAGCCTTGTTGATAAGGTCGGCAGCCGCTACCTTCTCGTGAACCTTGTGGCACGCCGTGCCCGCCAGATCGCAAACGATGCCGAGGAAAACGGCGAAATTCTTGATAAGAAGCCGGTATCCATGGCGATCGACGAGGTATATTCCGGCAAGCTGACGCTGGAAAAGACGGATGACTGATTCGCCGGCAACGGCAAAAGTCGCTGTCGCCGCCGCGACATACTGGGTAGACCGGCCATTCGACTACCGCATTCCGCCCGCGCTCGCGGAAAGGGTCATGCCGGGTGTGCGAGTTGTTGTTCCGTTCGGCAGCGGCAACCGCCGTACGGAGGGGATCGTTCTCTCCGTCGGTACGGCGGAGACAGGCATACGGCTGAAAAACATTGCCTCCGTGCTGGACGCTTCGCCTGTGCTGTCTCCGGAGATGATCCGGCTGGCAGTCTGGCTGCGGGAGCGGTATTTCTGCACAGTGTACGATGCTGTGCACGCCATGCTGCCCGCGGGGCTTTGGTACCAGCTCGAGTCGGTATATACGCTCTGCGCGGGGTTCGACCGGGAGAGCGCGTATGCCGCAGCAGGGAAGTCCGCGCAGGAGCAGCTCGTGCTCGATGCGGTTTTCGCCCATGGCGGGAGCTGCCCGCTGACAGATCTTGAGCGTCTCTTTGAGAACACGAGCCCGTCGCGCGCGCTGCAATCGCTCGTGCGTAAGGGTGTTCTGGAAACGGACAGCCGGGAAAAGCGGCGCGTTGGCGACAAGAAGATCCGTATGGTCTCTCTGGCTGTTTCGACAGAGGACGCGCAGACCGCCGCTGATCGCCGGGAAAAGCGCGCACCGCTGCAAAGCGCCTGCCTGCGTCTACTGTGTACGCTGGATCGGGTATCTTTTTCCGAGCTCTGCTACTTCACAGGTGCTTCGTCCTCCTCCGTCAACGCGCTGGTAAAAGCGGGGCTGGCGGAGATCACGCAGGACGAGGTATTTCGTCGCTCCGGCTTCCGCAGTGAGGAGAAATCCTCTCTGCCAGTGCTCAACGCCGAGCAGCGCACGGCGTTTGAGGGTATCCTCTCTTTGTATGACGGCGAGCACGCGTCGGCGTCGCTCCTGTACGGCATCACCGGAAGCGGCAAGACATCCGTGTACATCCATCTGATCGATGCTATGCGCCGGAAGGGGAAAGCGTCCATCCTGCTTGTGCCGGAGATCGCGCTCACGCCGCAGATGATCCGCATCTTTTCCTCCTACTTCGGGGACGATGTCGCGGTGCTGCACAGCTCTCTTGCCGTCGGCGAGCGTTACGACGAGTGGAAGCGGATCAAAACCGGCCGCGCGCGTGTCGTAATCGGCACAAGAAGCGCCGTTTTTGCCCCATGCAGCGATCTTGGCCTCATCATCATTGATGAGGAACAGGAGTATACCTACAAATCCGAAAATTCCCCGCGCTACCACGCCCGCGACGCTGCCAAGTACCGCTGCGCATTCTCCAATGCGCTTTTAGTCCTCGGCAGCGCAACGCCGGATGTGGAGAGCCGCTACCGCGCCGAAAAAGGCGTGTATCATCTTTTTACCCTAAAAAGCCGCTTCAACGCCCAGCAGCTTCCCTCTGTCCGCATTGTGGATATGCGGCAGGAGCTTCGCGGCGGAAACGGCAGCGAAATAAGCGGTGTACTGCTGCACGAGCTGCGTGAAAACATTTCCCGCGGCGAGCAGAGCATCCTGTTTTTGAATCGCCGCGGCGCGGCAAGCCTTGTTGCCTGCGGCGAATGCGGCTATACCTACACCTGCCCGCATTGCAGCGTGAATCTTACCTGGCACAGCGTTACCCGGCGGCTTGTCTGCCATCACTGCGGCTACACGCGGCCGATTGACGACGCCTGCCCCGAGTGCGGAGGACTGCTCAACCAGTTCGGTACCGGGACGCAGAAGCTTGAAGAGCATCTGCGCGAGGCGCTGCCGGATGTGGAGATACTGCGCATGGACGCGGATTCCGTTTCCCCTGCAGGTTCGCACGAGAAGATCCTCTCGCAGTTCCGGGAGAAGAAGGTGCCGATCCTCATCGGCACGCAGATGGTCACCAAGGGTCTGGATTTTGAAAATGTGACGCTCGTCGGCGTCATTTCTGCCGATCAGCTTCTCTACTGCGGCGATTACCGCGCGGGGGAGCGCTGCTTTTCGCTTATCACGCAGGTCGTCGGGCGATCCGGGCGCGGCGCAAAGCCCGGACGCGCGATCATCCAGACATTTACGCCGCAGAATCCTGTGATCACTATGGCGTCCCGGCAAGACTACGAGGGGTTTTATGCCGAGGAAATTGAGCTTCGGCGGCTGCAGAACTGTCCGCCGTTTTCCGATATCGTGACTGTTACGGTATCGGCGGAGGATGAATCCGCCGTTCTTCGTTGCTGCACGTACATCCGCGACCGGATGAGATCGGAGCTTCGTGACCGGAAGGACGCCGCTGTGCTCGGCCCCGCGCCGCTGCCGGTCGTGCGTGTCAGCAACCGATACCGCTACCGCGTAACGCTGCATTGCCGGTTTGATAAGGAGATCCGGACGATCGTGTCCGGACTGCTCATTCAATGCAATACCGCAAAAGAATATAAGGGTGTATCGGTTTTTGCCGATTATAACCCGATGGAGTGAATACTATGGCGCTTAGAAACATTCTTACCGAGGAAAACCCCGCGCTGCGGAAGGTCTGCCGTCCGTATACGGCCTTCGACGAGCGGCTGCATCAGCTTTTGGACGACATGAAGGAAACGCTCTCGCAGGCCAACGGCGTCGGCCTCGCTGCGCCGCAGGTCGGCATTATCCGTCGCGCCTGCATCGTGATGGAAACGAATGTACCGGAAGGGGAGGACGAGTATTTTATCGAGCTCGTCAATCCCGAGATCATCGAAAGAGACGGTGAGCAGGATGGCGGCGAGGGCTGCCTGAGCCTGCCGGAACGGTACGGCGTAGTTAAGCGCCCGAACCACGTCAGGGTCCGCGCGCAGGATCGAAACGGCAACACATTTGAGGTCGAGGGAACCGGCCTTACCGCCCGCTGCTTCTGCCACGAGATCGACCATCTCGACGGCATTCTCTTTACCGACCGTGCGACGCATATGTATACGGACGAGGAAATGGAAGAGCTCTACGGCGGAGACGATAAAGAATGAGAATTGTATTTATGGGCACGCCGGACTTTGCGGAAGAATCGCTGCGCGCGCTTCTCGAAGCCGGGGAGGACGTTGCCGCGGTTTTCACGCAGCCGGACAGGCCGCGGGGACGCGGCATGCAGGAGAGCTTTTCTCCGGTGAAAACGCTGGCGGTGGAGCGCGGCATTCCCGTATATCAGCCTGTCACCTTCAAGGACGGCGCGGCAACGGAGCTTCTGCGCACGCTCGCGCCGGAGCTTCTTGTGGTCGTGGCTTACGGCCGCATTCTTCCGCAGGCGTTTCTTGATGTGGCGAAATACAGCAGCATCAATGTCCACGGCTCACTTCTCCCGAAATACCGCGGCGCTGCGCCGATCCAGTGGGCAGTGCTCAACGGCGACAGGACGACCGGCGTTTCCGTGCAGTACATGGCGGCGGCGATGGACGCCGGTGATGTGATCGCTGCGCGCGAAACGGAGATCGGGGAGTTTGAAACGTCCGGCGAGCTCTTTGACCGGCTCAAAATGCTCGGCGCGGAGCTTCTGGTGGAGACCGTCCGGAAGATCGCTTCCGGCGATATCGTCCGCATGCCGCAGAACGAGGCGGACGCCACCTACACGAAAATGCTCAATAAGGAAATGTGTCCGATCGACTGGAACAAATCACCGCGCGAGATCGTGAAGCACATCTGCGGCTTGGATCCGTGGCCGGTCGCCACGGCGGAGCTTGGCGGCGTGGCGTTCCGCGTGTTCGGCGCGGAATACACCGATACGAAAACGGCTCTTGCCCCCGGAAAGATCGTATCCGCCGGAAAAGCGGGCATTGAAGTCGCCTGCGGCGGCGGAGAGACGCTTCGCATCACCGAGATACAGGCGGCAGGGAAGAAGCGCATGAGCACTGCGGCCTTCCTGCTCGGACACCCGATGAAGACGGATGGCTAACGGCGTATCGGGCGCCCGCGAGGCAGCGCTGTATGTCCTCGCACGCTGCCGGCGGTTTGATGCTTGGTCGCAGCAGACGATCCAGGCTGCGGCGGAAAAGTTTTCTCTGGATGAGCGCGACACGGCCCTTTGCACGAAGCTCTGTCTGGATGTGCTGCAAAATGCGGCGCTCTGTGATTACTATATCGGATGCTATTCCAGCGTTCCGGCCGCAAAGCTCGAACCGAACCTTCTGGATATTCTCCGGCTCGGTGTCTGTCAGCTCCTGTTTATGGATAAAATACCCATGTCGGCGGCGGTCAATGAAGCGGTCGAACAGACAAAGCGCTCCGGCTCCCGCGCCGGAGGGCTGGTGAACGCTGTGC